>CAMARI010000063.1 GCA_945860515.1 Polaromonas sp. YR568 | reverse complement strand
GGGCTTCAGACGGGTACACCGCAGCAAGTGCAGTTATAAAAGGAGACCGACGTGATGAAAAGAAAGATCGTTTGCACCTTGGCCTCGTGTTCGCCACAGACCGGGTTGAGGCGTGGGTGGCTTACCGCCTTGATAGCCTGGCTTGTGTTGAGCGTGTTCGCGCCTTGCGCCTTGGCGCAAGCCTATCCGGACAAGCCGGTACGCTTGGTGGTCGCGTTCCCCGCCGGCGGGCCCGCCGACATCGGGATGCGCATCGTGGCGGATCGACTTTCCACACAGACGGAGCAGAACTTCGTCGTTGACAACCGGCCTGGGGCCGGTGGAACGATGGGCGCCGATTTTGTTGCGTCTGCCGCGCCCGACGGCTACACATTGCTTTTGTCGGGGAACCACCTGACCATAGACTTGTGAAAGCGTCAAAATCGATGCGCAGTGTCGCCGAAAGGAGTTAACTTGTTGCACCGATTTGGGACTTTTTCAGTCGTATCAAGGCAGCCCCCGTCTGGGTAACGAGGTGGCGCAATCCTCATTCAGAAGCTTGAATCGCACCACCTCTCCCTCCACGTCCTATAAACTAAGGCTTTCGCTCTATTAATATCTTTAGCCGAATTGAAGTAACCTTTACCCCTTTACCAACCAGCCTGGAAAGTATCAGTGGTGAAAGCTGGCGAAGTTTGGCTGCTGTGGCGTTGGACGAGACAAGTAAACACCAGGTTGTGCCATCAATGGGGCCAGCTTGTACAGATGCCCGCAGTGCGTCGGGTATCAATGATTGAACCGACTCTAGGCGATCATTTGATTCTTTTACCTGTCCGGCCAGCACGCCCAAAGTGGGCGAGTTGCTGACGGCTTGGGAAATCGGTATGGCCCGCTGGGTGGGGCTTGCTGTGAGGGGACGGTAATGTGGGTTCACAGCGCATGGCAAAGGATGAATGATGCATTTGATTATCACGGATGCCTGGCTGGCAAAAAGCCGGGCTATTTATTTGAGTGGAACTCGTCTGGTCGTCGCTGGCTTCGTGGCGGCGCTGGCTCTGATGGTCGTGGCTGCCGGTCTATACCATTGGGTGTTTCTAAAGGGCGCGCGCGAAGGCTGGCCGGTTGTTGGGGCACTCGTCAAGCTGGTGGTCAAGGACGAATTCGAGCAGCGCGACCGGTTCATGCGTGAAAACCTCGATGTCATGGCCAAACGACTGGGTGAAATGCAGGCCAAGATGGTGCAGCTCGAAGCCCTCGGCGAGCGAGTCGCCGGTCTTGCAGGGGTCAGCCCGAAAGAGATCAAATCAAGTATGGGCAGCGGGGGCGCTTTGGTGGGCAGCCGTTCGTTGACTATGGAAGAACTTCAAGGCACGCTGGCAGACCTTGACAAAATCACGGACCAGCGGGTTGACCTGATGACCCTGATGGAGTCACGCCTGTTTGACCTCAAAATTAAAAAGCTGATGGTGCCAACCCAGCAGCCTGTTGTCGGTGGCGCTTTGGGTTCGTCGTTTGGCTGGCGTATCGACCCCGTGAACGGCCAGTCTGCCCTGCATACCGGGCTTGATTTTCCAGCCGCTCAGGGCACGCCGATTGTGGCTGCAGCCGGTGGTGTGGTGGTGACGCAGGAGTATCACCCTGCCTACGGCAACATGCTGGAAATTGATCATGGCAATGACCTTATCACGCGTTATGCACATGCTTCGAAAGTATTGGCCAAAAAAGGCGATCTGATCAAACGCGGTCAAAAAATTGCAGAAGTTGGGTCCACGGGTCGATCAACGGGCTCGCATCTGCATTTCGAGGTGCTGGTTCAGGGTGTGTTTCAAGACCCGCAAAAATTCCTGATGGCAGGACAAAACCTTCCGGTCACTACCGGACAAGCACAACCCCCAAAATAAGCACGATACCGCAGGTAAAATCTGGGTTTAGCGTATGGTTGAACTCGACCGGCCCGCCCTCAGTTTCAAAAAGAACTCACTTAAGGAATTTAAGCCGAATCCGTCGACTCAAGGGAGTTGAAAGGGCGGCCCTGCATGTATGGCCTCCAATTTCTTGACCAAAATCTTCGGCAGCCGCAATGACAGGCTACTTAAAACCTACCGTAAAACCGTTGCCCAGATCAATGCGCTGGAGCCTGTGTACGAAAAACTGAGCGACGACGAACTAAGGGGCAAAACAGAAGAATTCAAAACCCGGATGGTGGGCGGTGAAAGCTTTGAGGCCGTCTTGCCGGAAGCTTTTGCAGTGGTGCGCGAAGGCAGCAAGCGCGCGATGAAGATGCGCCACTTTGATGTTCAGATGCTCGGCGGCATGTCGCTACACAACGGTAAGATTTCTGAGATGGGCACCGGCGAAGGGAAAACGCTCACGTCCACATTGCCGGTGTACCTCAATGCGCTGACGGGCAAGGGCGTACACGTGGTCACCGTGAACGATTACCTTGCCAACCGAGACGCGCAGTGGATGGGCAAGCTGTACAACTTTTTGGGCTTGACAGTCGGCATCAATTTGCCATCCATGTCACGCGAAGAAAAGCAGGCCGCTTACCGCTGCGACATTACTTACGGCACCAACAACGAATACGGTTTTGACTATTTGCGCGACAACATGGTGTACGAGGTGGCTGACCGTGTGCAGCGCGGCCTGAACTTCGCCATCGTCGACGAGGTCGACTCTATTCTGATTGACGAGGCACGCACACCGCTCATCATCAGTGGCCAAGCTGAAGACCACACGGCGATGTACATCGCCATGAACAAGGTTGTCCCGCTGCTGACCAAGCAGGAAGGCGAAGCGGACCCCCGCACGGGTGAAGGCGTGACCAAGCCCGGCGACTTCACGCTGGACGAAAAAACACATCAGGTCTTTTTGACCGAACAGGGCCATGAAAATGCCGAGCGCATCCTGTTCAGCCTGGGCCTTATCCCAGAAGGCGCTACGCTTTATGATCCGGCCAACATCACACTGGTGCACCACCTGTACGCAGCACTTCGCGGCAATCACCTGTACCACCGCGACCAGCACTATGTGGTGCAAAACGGCGACAGTGGCACAAAGGAAATCGTCATTGTTGACGAGTTCACCGGCCGCCTGATGTCAGGGCGGCGCTGGAGCGATGGTTTGCACCAGGCAGTCGAGGCCAAGGAAGGCGTGCCAATTCAGGCTGAAAACCAGACGCTGGCGTCGATCACTTTCCAGAACTATTTCCGCCTGTATGCCAAGCTTGCTGGCATGACTGGCACGGCCGATACCGAAGCTTTTGAGTTCTCGGAAATTTACGGTCTCGAGACCACCATCATTCCGCCCAACCGCGTCAGCAAGCGCGAAGACCAGCTGGACCGGGTTTACAAAACCACGCGTGAAAAGTACGAAGCTGCCATCAAGGACATTCGAGAATGTTATGAGCGGGGCCAGCCCGTGCTGGTGGGAACCACGTCCATTGAAAACTCCGAGATCATTGACGAGTTGCTGAACAGGGAGAAGCTGCCGCACCAGGTGCTCAATGCCAAGCAGCATGCCCGCGAAGCCGATATCGTGGCCCAGGCGGGCCGCGCCAAAATGATCACGATCGCCACGAACATGGCAGGCCGTGGTACTGACATTGTGCTGGGCGGCAATGTTGAAAAACGCATTGAAGCAGTTCAGGCTGACGAGGCCCTCAGCAGCGCTGACAAGGAAAAGGAAATTACACGGCTGCGCGCAGAGTGGGCCCAGGAGCACGAGCAGGTGATTGCCTCTGGAGGTCTGCGCATCATCGCGACCGAGCGCCATGAGTCACGCCGCATTGACAACCAGTTGCGCGGCCGTTCAGGTCGTCAGGGTGACAATGGTTCGTCCCGGTTTTACCTGAGTCTTGATGATTCGTTGATGCGCATTTTTGCGGGTGAACGTGTCAAGTCCATCATGGACAGGCTGAAAATGCCCGACGGTGAAGCGATTGAGGCGGGCATTGTCTCGCGCAGCATTGAATCGGCCCAGCGCAAGGTCGAAGCACGCAACTTTGACATTCGCAAGCAATTGCTGGAATACGACGATGTGGCCAACGATCAGCGCAAGGTGATTTACCAGCAGCGCAACGACATCATGGATGCCGCCAGTCTGACAAGCCAGATCGCTTCGCTGCGCGAAGGCTGCTTCACGGATTTGACTCGCCAGTACGTACCGGTTGAAAGCGTTGAGGAGCAGTGGGACATTGCCGGGCTCGAGAAAGTTCTGGCCGGCGAATGGCAAATCGACTTGCCTCTGGCCAAGGACATTGAAGGTGCGGCGGCTGTGACCGACGAAGACATTCTTGAAAAAGTTCTTACCGCCGCCAACGCTGCATTTGCTGCCAAATTGGAGCTGATTGGCGAAGAAAACTTTTTGCAGTTTGAGCGCATGGTGCTGTTGCAAAGCATAGACACCCACTGGCGTGAGCATTTGAGCGCGCTGGACTATCTGCGCCAAGGCATTCACCTGCGCGGCTATGCCCAAAAGCAGCCCAAGCAGGAATACAAGCGCGAAGCATTTGAGCTGTTCGGCCAGCTGCTGGACAGCGTGAAAAACGAAGTGACCAAAACGCTGATGACCGTCAAGATCCAGTCCAGCGAAGAGCTCAACCAGGCCGCTGAAGCGATTGAGAATCGGGGCGAGAACATTTCCAACGTGACCTATACGGCGCCCACCGAAACCGGCGACGTCGAAGTGTTGACACAAGAAACTGCACGGCTTCAATCGCCTGGCTTGTCGGCAGAGTTGATGCAGCGCACAGGACGCAACGACCCTTGCCCCTGCGGGTCGGGCAAAAAATTCAAGCAGTGCCACGGCAAGCTGAGCTGAAGTCGATCAGGTTTTTTGGTTTTTTGGAAGGTAAGTGATGCCTGTGAATTTTGTTGCCACGCCTTCAGCTGAACTGTTTCCTGTCCCCGGCACGCGCTGGGGAATCACGCAAGCAGGTATTCGCAAGGCCAATCGCAAAGACTTGAGCGTCTTGCTGCTCGATGAGGGCGCATCGGTCGGTGCAGTCTTCACGCAAAACAGGTTTTGCGCCGCACCGGTACAAATCTGTCGCCAGCATCTGGCCCAAAACAGTGGCCAAAGTTTGGGTATTCGCGCCATGGTCATCAACACGGGTAACGCCAATGCGGGCACGGGTGAAGACGGCTTGACCAGAGCTCAGACCACCTGCATTGCATTGGCGCGTGAGTTGAACTTGTCGCCTGAGCAAATCCTGCCGTTTTCAACCGGCGTGATCATGGAGCCGCTGCCTTACGAACGCATTGAAGCGGGTTTGCCCGCCGCTATTGCCGATGCCAAGGCTGACAACTGGGGCCATGCTGCTGAGGCCATCATGACCACCGACACGGTGGCCAAAGCGTTTTCAAAGCGCATCACCTTGGGCGGTGTGGCGGTCACCATCACCGGCATCAGCAAGGGCGCTGGCATGATTCGCCCCAACATGGCCACCATGCTGGGTTTCATGGCCACCGATGCCTGCGTGTCCCAATCCATCATGGGGCAACTGGCGCATGAACTGGCTGAAGGCTCTTTTAACCGTGTCACTGTCGACGGCGACACGTCCACCAACGATTCGTTTGTGGTGATTGCCAGCAACCATGCCAAACACGCGCCCATCACCTCGCTCGCCAGTGCCGATGGTCAGGTGTTGCGCACAGCCATGATGGGTATTGCCCAGCAATTGGCCCAAGCCATCGTGCGCGACGGCGAAGGCGCGACCAAGTTCATCACGGTTTGTGTAGAAGGCGGCAAGACCGGCGACGAGTGCCGCAAGGTCGCCTATGCCATTGCCCACTCTCCACTCGTGAAAACGGCTTTCTTTGCCAGTGACCCCAACCTGGGCCGTATCCTGGCGGCCGTCGGCTATGCAGGCCTAGACGATCTGGATCAGACCCAAATCGACTTGTATTTAGACGATGTGATGGTGGCCAAAAACGGCGGTAGGCATCCTGATTACGCGGAGGCTGATGGCCAGCGCGTGATGAAGCAAAGCGAAATCACCGTGCGCGTCGTTTTGGGCCGAGGCGCGGCGGTGGACACCGTCTGGACATGCGATTTGTCTTACGACTACGTGAAAATCAATGCAGACTACAGAAGCTGATACCCGATATGAACGAACATTTTGAACGGCTGACTGAACGCCTATTGTTGCGTGCCGAAGCGCTGATCTCCCGCATCGAATCGGTCTTGCCACAGCCACTTACCGCGCCTGACTGGTCAAGCTCGGTTGCTTTTCGCTACCGCAAGCGCAGCTCAGGCCACGGCAGTCTGGAGCCAGTCAAACACATTGGCCATATGGCACTGGGTGACCTGAAAGAAATTGACGATCAAAAAGACAAAATCCAGCGCAACACCGAACAGTTTGTCAGTGGCAAACCTGCCAACAACGTTCTGCTGACAGGTTCACGCGGCACCGGCAAGTCATCGCTGATCAAGGCCTGCCTGAACGCTTATTCAGCACGCGGCTTGAGGCTGATTGAAGTCGACAAAGCCGACTTGACTGATTTGCCAGATATCGTCGATGTAGTCAGTGACTTGCCTGAAAAATTCATTATTTTTTGCGATGACCTGAGCTTTGAAGAAGGCGAGCCAGGCTACAAGGCCCTCAAGTCGATTCTGGACGGCTCTGTTGCCGCTGCAACGCCGAATGTGCTGATTTATGCCACCAGCAACCGCCGCCATTTGCTGCCCGAGTACATGACGGAAAACCTCACTTACACCCATACCGAAGACGGCGAAGTACACCCTGGTGAGGTGGTGGAAGAGAAAATCTCGCTGTCCGAGCGTTTTGGCCTGTGGGTCAGTTTTTACCCCTTTAGCCAGGACGAATACCTGACCATCGTGGCGCAATGGTTGTCATCGTTTGGCGTTGACAAGTCTGCCATCGAAGCGGCGCGCCCCGCATCGCTGGTCTGGGCTTTAGAGCGTGGTTCGCGCAGTGGACGCGTGGCTTACCAGTTCGCTCGCGATTTTGCTGGAAAACATTAGGCTTTCAGCGTGACAGTTCTTGTTGCCGACGGCGAACGACCGCGTGAAGGCGGCACGGATCGAAAAACGGTCGATGTAGCGGTCGGCGTATTGATCAAACCAAATGGCGACTTTTTGCTCACCAGCCGGCCGCTGGGCAAAGTGTATGAGGGCTATTGGGAGTTTCCAGGCGGCAAGCTGGAAGCCGGCGAAACCGTCGAGCAAGCCCTGCGCCGCGAACTGATCGAGGAAATTGGCATCACCATTGGCTCAGTTCGTGTGTGGAAAGTCGAGCTTGTTGACTATCCCCACGCTTTTGTGCGTTTGAACTTTTGCAAGGTTTTCGAATGGACAGGCGAGTTGCAGATGCGTGAAGGCCAGTCGTTTGCCTGGCAGAGCCTGCCGGTTGCGGTAGAGCCGGTGCTACCAGGCACGATTCCGGTGTTGAATTGGTTTGCCGCTGAGCGCGGCTTCACAGCGCCGACACAACGTACTGTGTAAACAGGCCGTCATCCGTTCTTGCTGTAATTCAGCCATGAACTGGACCGCCTATATCGACAACTACTGTGAACGTTTGTTGCCCGGCTTTTGGGATGAGCCGCTGAACGCCATCAGCAATCTGGCGTTTTGGCTGGCAGCCTGGGTGGTTTGGCGCTGGCGGCAGCGCGAGGCACCCGGTGGCATGCTGAGCGGCAGTTCAGACATCCACAGCTTGCTGGTCATGCTGGTGCTGATCGGCGCGGGCAGCTTTGCTTTTCATACCTTTGCCACCCGCTGGGCGAGCGCGCTCGATGTGCTGTTCATTGCGGTCTACCTGCACTTTTATCTGGCGGTATATCTGCACCGTGCCCTGGGTTGGCGCTGGTCGGTAGCGTGGCTCGGCGTGCCGACCTTTTTTCTGGCCAGCCGGGTGCTGTCTTTGCTGTGGGTGCAGGTTCCAGGTTCTGCCGCGGGTTATTTGTCCGCCTGGACAGTTTTGCTGCTGCTGTGCGCCCACAGTGCCTGGCAACAACTGCCTTCAACCCGGGCACTGACAGCCGCTGCGGCCTGCTTTGCCATCAGCTTGAGCCTGCGCCAGCTCGACATACCGCTGTGCAGTGACTGGCGTTGGGGCACCCATTTTGTATGGCATTTGCTGAACGCTATCACCCTGGGCCTGACGACTTGGGCCGTGGTGCAGCTGCAATGGGTGCATACCCGAGGCGAATCAGATGCTACGCAATGAATAGCTAGTTGCCCTTATATCTATAAGTCTAAAGCCTGATTTGACCCTCTAAATCGGCCTAAAAACGCTGTATCTTGGCTTGAGCGACCTTGCTTTCTGGCATTCGTCTTGCTAAATCGTTGATCTCATCATCAACGAGGCAACTTCTCATGAACAAGCGGCAACTTCTTAAATCCACCTTTGCAGCCACGGCAGCTGTCAGTGTGGCAGCTCCGGCGCTGGCGCAAACCAGCCCCAACGTACGCTGGCGGCTGGCATCGAGCTTTCCTAAAAGTCTGGACACCATTTACGGTGGTGCAGAAGTGCTGGCCAAGCGGGTGGCGGCTATCACTGGTGGCAAGTTCCAGATTTCGGTGCACGCTGCTGGTGAACTGGTGCCCGCTTTTGGTGTGGTCGATGCGGTACAAAATGGTGCTGTCGAGTGCTCGCATACCGCCAGTTATTATTTTGTCGGTAAAAACAAAGCTTTTGCCTTTGACACGACTTTGCCCTTCGGTTTAAACCAGCGTCAGCAAAACGCTTGGATGTCTTATGGCGGCGGTAAGCAGTTGGTAGGCGACTTCATGCGGGAGTACGGCATTGTCAGCTTTGCAGGCGGCAACACCGGTGTGCAGATGGGCGGCTGGTTTCGCAAAGAAGTTAAAACCGTCAAAGACCTGAAAGGGCTAAAAATCCGTATCGCAGGCTTGGGCGGAGAAGTCATGGCGCGCCTTGGTGCTGTACCGCTGCAACTGCCAGGCGGTGAGATTTACCAAGCGCTGGAAAAAGGCACGATTGATGCTGCCGAGTGGGTTGGCCCCTACGACGACGAAAAACTCGGGTTTTACAAAGTTGCGCCACACTATTACTACCCCGGCTGGTGGGAAAGTAATTCGCAGTATTCTTTCTACATCAATAGCAAAACATGGGACGCACTGCCCAAAGACTACCAGGCTGCGTTTGAAGCAGCCGCTGCTGAGGCTAACGGCGACATGATGGCCGAGTACGACTTTAAAAACCCGCCCGCGCTGCGCAAACTGGTGGGCGGCGGTGTCAAGCTGCACGCTTACCCCACCGAGATGCTGAAAGCCGCTCAAAACGAGGCCTTCGCGTTGTACGAAGAGGAAGCTGCCAAGAACCCAACCTTCCGCAAAATTTACGAGCCGTGGAAGAAGTTCCGAGCAGAAGTCATGCTGTGGCATCGCTTTGCAGAGCACACCTATTCCAATTTTGTGTTCAACAATCCGCCAAAATAAATTTGCCGCTTGTGACGGGGTACAGGTTGCTAATTGCTATTTAATAAACAGCTGCTTGAACCTGTATTTACACTGCAGGGGTCGCAAGTTCGAAACTTGCATCGCCCACCAAAACTATTCAATTAAATCAAGCGCTGAGAGGAAACTTTAGGTGCTTTTTTGTTTTTGGTATGAAAAAAGTATGGAAATTGCAATTCCTAAAGAATTACTTTAAAAATCGCGATATCTGATGCTTGCGCCTAACACCGGCTTCGATTTTTTCCACTTTTATTGGCTGAAACCTGACCGCGAGCGCCGTTTGCGCCGCCAGCGCTGCCCCCATGGGGTTCAGGCCACCGGCATTGCACACAAAACGCACACCGCACGTTTGCATCAGCTGCCACAGGCGCATGAGCATGGGCACCACATCGCACGCATAGCCTAGGCTGGGGTCGCGTTGTCGGTCCTTTTGCAAGATGGCCAGTGTGAGTTCGGTCAGGTGGTCGCTGGCAATGTATTGCACTTGGCCACGCTCGATGCTGGCCACCACGGGTTCCCAGTTGTCGCCATAAAGACCGTAATGGGGGACAACCCTTAGGGTAAGCCTCGTGTAAGACAACAATAATAGCACGGTCGTTCGCAATTGTTGGAGTCCGCTTTCGGGTTGTCCAGGCCTACTTCTTTTGACGCGCGCCGCAAGACACCCAACCAAAGGAGACATGTGTGCAATTGTTGCAACTGCTGATCAGCGGTGTGGCCCAGGGCTGTATCTACGGCCTCATCGCCCTGGGTTTCGTGCTGATTTACAAGGCCACAGAAACGGTGAGCTTTGCCCAGGGCGACCTGATGATGGTGGGGGCCTTTTCGGGCTTGGCTGCCATGACGCTGTTGGGTTTCCCATTCTGGATTGCAGTCCCCTCGGCCATTGTGGCCATGGGTATTTTTGGCGTTTTGCTCGAACGCTTGGTCATCCGCCCCATCTTGGGTCAACCTGCTTTTTCCATCGTCATGCTCACCATCGGTGTGGGCTATGTGCTGCGTGGCTTGATCACCATGATCCCCGATGTGGGCACAGACACCCACACCATGCCTGCGCCCTATGCAGGAGAAGTCTTGCGCTTGGGCGGCCTGGTGATTGCGGTAGAGCAAATGGTGGTGATTGGTGCGACGGGCATTTTGTGCTTGGCCCTGTTTGCCATGTTCAGGTACAGCAAGCTGGGCATCGCCATGCAGGCGGCCTCGCAAAACCAACTGGCTGCTTATTACATGGGTATCCCGGTCAAGCAGATCAACGGTCTGGTCTGGGGCCTAGCAGCCGCTGTGGCAGCTGTGGCGGGTTTGCTCTTAGCCCCCATCACCTTTGTGCACGCCAACATGGGCTTCATTGGCCTGAAGGCGTTTCCTGCGGCGGTGGTGGGTGGCTTTAGCAGCTTGCCCGGTGCCATCGTGGGCGGTCTGGTGATTGGCATCGTCGAGTCGCTTTCGGGCTTTTATTTGCCCGAAGGCTTCAAGGACATCGCGCCCTACATCGTGGTGTTGCTGATGCTGGTCCTCAAGCCCAACGGCTTGTTCGGCGAGCAACTGCGCAAGAAAGTCTGAGGCTCCGGCATGCGTTTCATTTTTAAAATAGATTACAACCAGGATGTCAAGCTGGCCAAGCACGGCGGCCATGTGTTCTGGTACAGCCTGCTGGGCTTGTTTCTGGTGACCGCACCCTGGGTGGTGCCTGAGTACTGGCTGGCCCAGCTAACTTTTGTGCTGATCTATTCGGTGGTGGGTTTGGGCCTGATGCTGCTAGCGGGCTTCACAGGTTTGTTCTCATTGGGTCACGCTGCGTTTTTGGGTGTGGGGGCTTACACGCAGGCCGTCATGGTCAATGCCGGGGTGCCGTTTCCGCTGGCGCTGTTGTGTGCGGGCCTTTTCTCGGCCCTTGTGGGCGTGATCGTGGGATTGCCAGCACTGCGCGTCAAAGGCATTTACCTGGGCATGGCCACGCTGGCTTTTGGCTTCATTGTTGAAGAGGGCATAGCCCGCTGGGAAAGCGTGACGGGCGGTAACGCGGGCCTGACGGTCGGTTACCCCGCCATCGGCAGCTGGAAGCTGGAGAGCACCGAGTCGTTTTATTTCCTGTGTCTGGTCGTGACCGTGGGGGCTACCCTGGCCATTGTGAACTTGCTGCGTTCGTCCACCGGCCGTGCCTTTGTGGCCATCCGCGACTCCGAAATCTCGGCGCAAAGCATGGGCATCCACTTGGCGCGCTACAAGACGCTGTCCTTCGCCCTGTCGGCCGCGCTGGCGGGTATTGGCGGTGCTTTGTATGCGCACAAGATCCAGTTCCTCTCGCCCGAACAGTTCAGCATCATCCAGTCCATCGACTTGTTGCTGATGGTGGTGATCGGCGGCTTGGGCTCGATCCATGGCGCCTTCTTGGGTGCGATTTTCCTGATCGTGATGCCGCAGTTGATTTCCATGGGCAAAGACTTGTTGCCAGCTGCCATTGGTGGTGCCGCTGGTTTACAGGGTACGGTCTACGGCATGGTGCTGATCGCCTTTGTGCTGTTTGAACCTATGGGGCTGTATGGCCGCTGGCTCAAAGTGCGCACCTGGTTCCAACTGTTCCCGTTTTACCGCCGTGGCCTGTTCAAGCGCCAAAAATCGTTCCAGAAGTCGGACCGCCTGAAATGAACGCAGACATCCTTTTATCCGCCCAAGACCTGAGCGTGCGCTTTGGCGGCGTGCTGGCCGTCAACAAGGTCAGCTTCGACGTCAAGCGCGGCGAGGTCTTCACCCTGATCGGACCCAACGGGGCTGGCAAAACCACGGTGTTCAACCTGATCAGCCGCATTTACACCCCCACCACGGGCGTGATCGATTTCGCCGGGCCACAGGGCAAGTTGCGCCTGACGGACCAGCCGCCGCACCAAATCGCAGGTTTGGGCATCGCCCGCACCTTCCAAAACATCGAATTGTTTGAACATGCCACCGTGCTGCAAAACCTCTTGATTGGCCGCCACACGCACCGCCAAACTAGCTTGTGGAGCGAGATATTCTTCAGCGCCAAGACCCGCGCAGCCGAAATCCATGCACGTGAAAAGGTTGAAGAGGTCATCGACTTTCTGGACCTGCAGCACCACCGCGATGCGATGGTGGCGGGCTTGCCTTATGGCGTGCGCAAAGTGGTCGAGTTGGCCCGTGCGCTGTGCACCGAGCCAAAGCTGCTGCTGCTCGATGAGCCCTCTTCGGGTTTGAACGTCGAGGAAACCGAAGACATGGCGTTCTGGATCTCGGATATCAAAAACGAGTTGGGCATTACCGTGCTCATGGTCGAGCACGACATGAGCCTAGTCTCCAAAGTGTCGGACCGCGTGCTGGCCATGAGCCAAGGTGAAGAACTCGCCACGGGCTCGCCTAGCCAGGTGCAAAGCGACCCCGGCGTCATCGAAGCCTATCTCGGCTCGGTGGATGATGTTTCGGCCCTGCGCCGCGAAAACTACGTGCCTGGAGGTGCCGCATGAGCGCAGCCACCCAGACCCTGAACACAACGCCCGGGGCAGCGGATGAGAACGTGATGCTCAAGCTGCTCAACGTGGAGAGCGCGTACGGCCCGATCAAGGCGATTCGCGGCGTGAGCCTGCAGGTGCGCCAAGGCGAGATTGCCACCGTGCTCGGCTCCAACGGCGCAGGCAAGACCACCATCTTGAAAACCATCAGCGGGATCATCGACCCGCGCAAGGGTTCGATAGAGTTCAAAGGCCAGAGCATCACCGCGCAAGACCCGGCCATCATCGTGCAGCGTGGCCTGATGCATGTGCCAGAAGGGCGCGAGGTGTTCCCGCTGCTGTCCATTCGCGACAACTTGCTGATGGGCGCCTACACGCGCAAGGATAGCGATGGCGTGGCCCGGGACATGGAAGCCGTTTACAACTACTTTCCCATCCTGCGAGAGAGGGCGGCGCAAGACGCGGGCCTGCTGTCTGGCGGCCAGCAGCAGATGCTGGCCATCAGCCGCGCCCTCATGGCCAACCCCGACCTGATCTTGCTGGATGAACCCAGCCTGGGCTTGTCGCCGAAGCTGACCAAAGAAATCTTCGAGATCGTGGTGCGCATCAACCGAGAACGCGGCACCACCATTTTGCTGGTCGAGCAAAACGCAAACATGGCGCTGAACGCCGCGGACTACGGCTACGTCCTGGAAAACGGCCGCATTGTGATGGAAGACACCTGTGCTCGTTTGCGTGAAAAAGAGGACATCAAGGAGTTCTACTTAGGGCTCAAAGAAGAGGGCGTGCGCGCCGACCGCCGTTGGAAAAAGAAGAAAACCTGGAGATAAGACATGAGCCAACTCTGGGACACCTCCGGCATTGCGCCGCAAAAAAACATCGTCATGGCAGGCGAGACCATCCCTGCCATTTTTTGGAATGCGGTAGCCGCTCGCGGCCCCAATGTCTGGATGCGCCAAAAAGACTTGGGCATCTGGCGCAGCTGGACCTGGAACGAGACCGGACAAGCCGTGCTCGAGATCGGCCACGGCCTGATGGCGCTGGGTTTTGAGGCGCGCCACACCGCTTCCATCCTGTCCAACACCAACATCGAGTGGGTGCTGTGCGACCTGGCCGTGCTGAGTGCGGGGGGCATCTCCAACGGCATTTACCCTACCGATGCGCCCGAGCAGGTGCATTACCTGTGCGAAGACTCAGGCACCCGCGTGCTATTTGTCGAAGACGACGAACAGCTTGATAAGGCCCTGGCCGTGCGTGCCAGCTTACCCTTGCTGCAAAAAATCGTGGTGTTCGACATGGACGGTCTGCGTGACTTCCACGACCCGATGGTCATCAGTCTGAAGCAGCTGCAAGCCTTGGGCCGTACGCATGCCCAGCAACACCCCGGCATGCTCACCCAGCGCAGCGCTGCCTGCAAGCCCGAAGAGCTGGCCATCTTGGTCTACACCTCGGGCACCACCGGCAAGCCCAAGGGTGGCATGCACAGCCACCATGGCTTGGTTTTCACGGTGCGGGGCTACAACACCCTGATCGCCCGAGACGAGCGTGACGAGTGCATGTGCTTTTTGCCCCTGTGCCACATTGCCGAGCGCATGGGTGGCGAATATTTCTCGATGTACACCGGGGCCAAACTCAACTTTGTCGAGAACCCCGAAACCGTGCCCGAGAACGTGCGCGAAAT
>CAMARI010000062.1 GCA_945860515.1 Polaromonas sp. YR568 | reverse complement strand
ATGACCAATGTAATCACCAGCGGTTAAAGCAGTTCCAGAAGATGCACTCATCTCAAATCTCTTTATTGGGCGACGCTGTTACGCGGCGCTTAGCTTGTTCGATTTGCGTCGTGCTCTGGCATCAATCCAAAGCACCAACCAAACCACCTTCATCGTCACCACCAGGCCCATCAACATGGCGGGCCAACTTAAATCTGTGACCAGCCTCGGTGCGGCATACAGCATCGCCAACACCAAACCGATCTTCACCATTTCCCACAAAAAAAATCCAGTCACCGCGGTGGCCGGATTGATCGTAGACACTTTGCTCAACAAGCCCCGCGCAAACAATGCACCAGGAATCACCACCGCCATCGCTCCATACACGACCGACCAGCCCACAGCGGACTCGCCTGACACCCACCACGCTGCAAAAGCAGACAAAACGCCACCTACAGCCTGACCCGTCAACACCATCCAGGGAGAAATCCCCGGATTTTGCTGCCTGAGAACCTGGGCTTCTTCTCGGGTCAAAGGCTTGATAACGTCGTCACCAGCGGTTTGATCCCAAGCATCGTTTGCCGACGGGTTGTGGATTTTGCGCATCGCAGATTACAGGCGGGTTACAAAATTTGTTTTTTCCACAGCCTCTGATTATACGTAGAAACCCGGCGTGCCAAAACAGTTTTAAATCCCTGGTGGTTTTTGGGTGCATTTTCGGGCCCGGCAGCATGACAAAAGCAGGGCCACAATCGTCACTTTACACACGGGCGACTCATCATATGTACGACTACGCAAAACTGCTTCATCTCATTGCCGGCGTTGTCTGGATGGGCGGCATGACGTTCATGCTGTTTGCTCTGCGGCCAGCGGCTATGGCCAGCATGGAAGCGCAGCCCAGAGCCGTGCTGATGGGCCAGGTTTGGCAACGCTTTTATGTCTGGGTTCTGGTGGCGGTGGTGGTGCTGTTTGGCACGGGCACGCACCTGTACACCAGCACCTTTCGCGCAGCTCGGCTAGCCACGGGAAATGGCAGCGTGCCCCTGGGGTGGAACGTGATGCTGGTGCTCGGCGTCACGATGATGCTGGTGTTTGGCCACATCTTTTTTTCTGGTTTTAAAAAGTACAAGCGCGCCATCGCGGCGGGGCAATGGCCGCTGGCCGCCAAGGCGGGCGGCTTGATGCACAAGATGACGCTGCTCAACTTTGCGCTGGGCTGGCTGGCGATCATTTCGGTACGCTTGCTGCGCTAACGGAGCGATAAACCTGTTTTCAGGCCGGTTTAATGCACAAATCAAGCTTCAGATCAATGAATATCTGGGTTAGCAGCTATGTATTTTGCAGCGCAAAAATGCTCGCCTCAATCGCACTTGGAACGCTCATTTTGACCGGATGCAACAGCGTGAACCCCTACTTCAACCCCGCCAAGCCGCACCATACTGCCGAGGGCTTTCAAAACAACTACAACGCAAAAGTGACCAAGACGCTGGATGACTTTGCACGCTGGCAGTTTGATCGCGCGCGGGACGGCCTGCCCAAGCCGCCCCAAACGCTCACCGCCACCGCAGCACCCGACCTGGCGTTTATTCAGGCCAACGCCAAAGCGCAAGGCATGCGGCCTGCCATGACCTGGGTGGGCCATGCCACCATGTTGGTGCAAGCCAGCGGCTTGAACGTGCTGACCGACCCGGTGTTTTCTGAGCGCGCCTCACCGGTGCAGTTTGCGGGCCCCAAACGCGCACAGCCGCCTGGCCTGGCGCTAGCCCAGCTGCCGCCGATTGATGTGGTGTTGATTTCGCATAACCACTACGACCACCTCGACAAAAACACGGTGGTTGAACTTTCCAGACAATCGCAAGGCGCAACGCTGTTCGTCGTGCCGCTAGGGGTGAAAAGCTGGTTTCTTGATGTCGGCATCAGCAACGTCAAAGAGCTGGACTGGTGGGAAAGTGTGGTCGTCAACGGGGTGGAGTTTCATTTCACCCCGGTGCAGCACTGGTCAGCCCGCGGTCTGGGCGACCGTAACCAGACGCTGTGGGGCGGCTGGGCCGTGTTTGGCACTGACATGCACTGGTATTTCAGCGGCGACACTGGCTACAGCCAGGACTTTGTGGATACCCAAAAGCGCTTTGCCAGCCGCCAGACACCCGCTCTAGGTGGTGGGTTTGACATCGCGCTGCTGGCCGTCGGTGCTTACGAGCCGCGCTGGTTCATGAAAGAGCAACACATTAACCCGGCCGAAGCCGTGCAAATTCACCAGGATCTCAAGGCTAAACGCAGCGTTGGTGTGCACTGGGGCACATTTGCCCTGACCGACGAACCGCTGGACCAACCGCCCAAAGACCTGGCCGCCGCGCGCACGGCAGCTAACATCACTGAAGATGATTTCTTTTTAATGGCCATTGGCGAGACTCGGCGAATTGACAGGCGATCCACTCCCCAACCCTGAACCCAACTTCAAATTCCTCATGAACAACACCCTACCCGACACGCTTTGCTATCTCAATGGTGACTACACACCGCTCAAAGATGCCAAGATCAGCGTCATGGACCGGGGGTTCATCTTTGGCGATGGCGTGTATGAGGTTGTTCCCTGCTACGCGGGTCAGCTTTTCCGTTTTGCACACCACATGGCCCGGCTTGACCGCAGCCTGGCCGAGCTGCGCATACCCAACCCTCTGACGGCTGCCGGTTGGCGCGAGATTGCTATGCAATTAATCGCTGCTCGTGCCCATGAAATAAGCGCTGCAGCATTAAATGAAGGGGCAAAAGAGCCCCGAAACGCCGCCCAGCCAGACCAGCTCATCTACATCCAGGTCAGCCGGGGTGTGGCCATGCGCGACCACGTCATGCCGCCCGGCTTAAAGCCCAGCGTGTTTGTGATGGTCAACGCCATGAAGCTGCCCAGCCCACAGCAGCGCAGCCAAGGCGTGGCCTGCGTCACGGCCGACGACTTTCGCTGGGAGAAAGCCCACATCAAAAGCACCAGCTTGCTGGGTGCGGTGTTTTCACGGCAGATCAGCGCTGACGAAGGTGCCTTAGAAACCATCATGTTCAGGGGCGACTATTTGACCGAAGCGGCCGCCAGCAATGTGTGGGTGGTCAAAGGCGGCAAAGTCATCGGCCCCTTGCGCGACAACCTGGTGCTTGAGGGCATTCGTTACGGCCTGTTTGAAGAGCTGTGCCGCGCCCAGGGGATCGCTTTTGAGCTGCGCCGCATCACGCGGGCCGAAGTGCTTGACGCTGACGAACTGCTGCTGTCGTCTGCCACGAAGGAGGTGCTGCCCGTCACCCTGCTGGACGGCAACAAGGTGGGCCACGGCGCAAACATCGGCCGACCCGGCCCGGTGTACGCCAAACTGTATGCCGCCTACCAGGGGGCAAAGCAGCAAGCCGAGGAGCACGCCGCATGAGCACCCCAGACTTGCCTGACACCGTCCCGCAAGCTCCCAAGCAGGAATCCCTGATCGAGTACCCGTCCCAGTTCCCGATCAAGGTCATGGGCCTGAAGGTCGATGGCTTGGTCGCCGCCATCACCCATATCGCGCACCAGTTCGACCCCGCCTTTGACGCGTCCACCATCGAGCTGCGTGAAAGCAAGGGCGGCAAATACCTGGGCGTGACCGTGACCGTCACCGCCACCAGCCGCGAACAGTTAGACGAGTTGTACCGCACTTTGAGCACGCACCCGATGGTCAAAGTGGTGCTCTAGCCATGCAGGTTCGCCAGCTGGGTCTGGTCGAGTATTTGCCTGCCTTTAAGGCCATGCAGGCCTTCACGGCCGACAGATCCGCCACCAGAACCCCAACAACAGCCCCAAACACCCTTCAAGTTGGCCTCCAGCCGAACGAAAACATGGGTGATCAGCTATGGATATGTGAGCATCCACCGGTCTACACCCAAGGGCTGGCGGGCAAGGTTGAGCATGTTTTAAATCCGGGCAACATCCCCGTGGTGCCAACTGACCGGGGTGGTCAGGTGACGTTTCATGGGCCGGGGCAGGTGGTGGCTTACCCGCTGATGGACTTGAAGGCGGCAGGTTATTACGTCAAAGAATACGTGTACCGGGTTGAAGAGGCGGTGATTCGCACGCTGGCGCATTTTGGCGTGACCGGGCATCGGGTCACCGGTGCGCCGGGGATTTATGTGCGGCTGGGCGACCCATTCAGCCATGCGATTCGGGATAAAGCTGACACCTCGTTTGTCGGCTTGGGCAAAATCGCCGCCCTCGGCATCAAGATTAGCCGCCACTGCACGTACCACGGCGTGGCGCTGAATGTGGCGATGGACCTGGAGCCGTTCTCCCGCATCAACCCTTGCGGCTTTGCGGGTTTGCAAACCGTTGACCTACGTACAATCGGCGTATCAGCGGGCTGGCAAGAGGCCGCTGACATGTTCAGTCAAAAGCTTGTCCACTACCTTGCACCGTAAAGCCAACACACCATGAGTACACAGGAAGTCGTCCGGGACGTTCAAAGCCAGCAAGACTACAACCCGCTGGCCAAGCAAAAGGCGGCTGCCAAGCTGTCGCGCATTCCGGTCAAGGTCGAGCAAGCGCCGCTTTTAAAGAAGCCTGACTGGATTCGCGTCAAGGCAGGCTCGCCCAGCACGCGGTTTTACGAGATCAAGCAGATCCTGCGCGAGAACAAGCTCAATACGGTGTGTGAAGAAGCCAGTTGCCCCAATATCGGCGAATGCTTTGGCAAGGGCACCGCCACTTTCATGATCATGGGCGACAAATGCACCCGGCGTTGCCCGTTTTGCGACGTCGGCCATGGCCGGCCAGACCCGCTGGATGCGGACGAGCCGATGAATCTGGCCAAAACCATCGCAGCGCTCAAACTCAAGTACGTGGTGATCACCAGCGTGGACCGCGATGATTTGCGCGACGGCGGCAGCGGCCATTTTGTCGAATGCATCCAGAAGATCCGCGAGCTGTCACCGGCCACGATGATTGAAATTTTGGTGCCCGACTTTCGGGGTCGCGATGACCGGGCGCTGGAGATTTTGAAAGCCGCGCCACCCGATGTGATGAACCACAACCTGGAAACCACGGCCCGCCTTTACAAAGAAGCGCGCCCGGGCAGCGACTACCCATTTTCATTGAACCTGCTGAAAAAGTTCAAGGCTCTGCACCCCCACGTGCCGACCAAAAGCGGCATCATGGTTGGCCTGGGCGAGACCGACGAAGAGATTTTGCAGGTGATGCGCGACATGCGTGCGCACAACATCGACATGCTGACGATTGGTCAGTATCTGGCACCTTCAATGTCGCACCTGCCGGTGCGGCGCTACGTTCACCCCGACACCTTCAAGATGTTTGAAGACCAGGCCTACAAAATGGGTTTTACCCACGCCGCTGTCGGCGCGATGGTGCGCAGCAGCTACCACGCCGATGTGCAGGCGCATGCGGCAGGTGTGGGCACGGTTTCGCCATAACGCAGGTTTTGGATTGAAGAAAGACGCGGCGCAGCAGTTGCTCTGTCGACGCACGCTAGCGAAGGTGCTTGGACCGCTTGGCCTGAAAAAGCTGGGCAATGCTGACGCGGCGTGGCCCGGGCAGCAACTCAAACGATTGCCCAGGCTGGATGCTTCCCGGGGCTTCAACCGACAGGTAAAAACCGCAAAAGCCGCTGTGCACCATGAGTCTGCTTGCCTGCGAAAAGCCGATGACCGCGTTGAACTTGCCGCAAGGTTCGCGCGGCAGGGTGACTGTTAACTCGCAGTTAGGGAAACGCAATATGTCGCCCGCCCAGACCTGTGTTTCGAGCAGTCCCGAAAGGGTCAGGTTTTCGCCCAGCGAGCCATGGGGCAAGCTGTCATCGAGCGGGCTGACACCGGCCTCAAGCCTGGCGTTTTGCCAGAACGCATAGTGTTCTGACGGGTACGCATAAACGGCTTTTTCAAGCCCCCCATGCACCGACAAATCAGCCTGCTCGTCACCCATCAGGCCGAGCGGCATGACCACGGTGCTGGCCTGGGTGGATTGCTTGTGGAAAGCCGTCAGGATGCTGCGCTCGCCCATCCTGACCCGTCTGGCCGCACCCAGCTGAACGCCGACAAGTTTCAAAAGTCAGTCCAGCCCATCAGTTCCAGCCCATCGCTGCTACGGCCTACGAAAAGTACGAACCAAGAGGGTCCAATGTTGGTCTTTAAATGGGTCATGACTTAAGTGTGCTCCCAGAAACACCTGTTGGTTTGCGGCATCTGCGGCTGAGAAGGTAAAATAAAGGCAGCTTTTGCGGACACTTCAGATTTTAGGAATTTCAATGACCCAGCCAACCGACCCTACAGCTTCAGTTTCTCATGACGCAGCGCAGCAGCCTGATGTGGTGGATTCCATTGCGCACGCGGCACCCCTGATTTTGCCCATCGTAGGCGGTGTGCTGATGTTCTTGCTTGCGTTTATTGCGGTTTTTATGGCCTGAAAACACCCGCCATGACCACCCCGAAAGCCCGCGCCAGCGGGTTTTTTAATGTCTGATCGTTTTGTGAACGCCACGGATTTGGCGCATAACCTCATGCAAGTTTTGCATAGATTTAAGGGCTAACTCCCATGTAACTCCAAAGCTAACTCCTAAAATGCTTTCAAGACAGTTTTGTGAAGCCGGTAAAAAGTATCTGTAGACCGTCAGTTTTGATTGTTAATTTTGGAGTTTCCTGATGAACCATCCCGCGATGCAAGGGCTGACCTTGAACACGCCCAGCCATGTTAAAAATGCCAAGTTGATTGCTTGGGTTGCCGACATGGCCGCCTTGTGCAAACCCGATGCCCTTTACTGGTGCGATGGCAGCGATGCGGAATACCAGCGCCTGTGCCAGCAGCTGGTCGATGCGGGAACCTTTAAAAAACTCAGCCCCACCAAACGCCCCAACAGCTATCTGGCTTGCAGTGACCCGACCGACGTGGCCCGGGTCGAAGACCGCACCTACATTTGCTCGGCCAAAAAAGAAGATGCTGGCCCGACCAACAACTGGACCGACCCGGTTGAAATGCGCGCCACCCTGCAGCCCCTGTTCGACGGCTGCATGCAAGGCCGCACCATGTATGTGGTGCCTTTCAGCATGGGCCCGCTGGGCTCGCCTATTGCGCATGTCGGCATTGAGCTGTCGGACAGCCCTTATGTGGCCGTCAACATGAAGATCATGACCCGCATGGGCAAGGCCGTGTACGACGTGCTCGGTGTCGAAGGCGAATTTGTGCCCTGCGTGCACACTGTGGGAGCACCGCTGGCCGCTGGCGAGCAGGACGTGACCTGGCCCTGCAACAAAACCAAATACATCGTGCACTACCCAGAGACGCGCGAGATCTGGTCCTATGGTTCTGGCTACGGCGGCAATGCGCTGCTGGGCAAAAAATGCTTTGCTTTGCGCATTGCGTCAAACATGGGCCGTGCGGCCTCAGAGGGACCCTCCGGTAACCCGGGCTGGCTGGCCGAGCACATGTTGATTTTGGGCGTGACCACACCGCAAGGCAAAAAATACCATGTGGCGGCGGCGTTCCCATCGGCCTGCGGCAAAACCAACTTTGCCATGCTGATCCCGCCCGCAGGCTTTGACGGCTGGAAAGTCACCACCATTGGCGACGACATTGCATGGATCAAACCCGCAGCAGATGGCAAGCTGTACGCCATCAACCCGGAAGCCGGTTACTTTGGCGTAGCCCCTGGCACCAACACGCTGACCAACCCGAACTGCATGGCGAGCATTGAGCGCGACACGATTTTTACCAACGTCGCCCTGACCGACGACGGCGATGTGTGGTGGGAAGGGATGGGCAGCGCACCTGCCCACGCCATCGACTGGCAAGGCAAAGACTGGACGCCAGCCATTGCCAAAGAAACCGGCGCCAAAGCCGCGCACCCAAACGCCCGTTTCACCGTGGCCGCCACCAACAACCCGGCGCTGGATGATGCCTGGGACGACCCCAAAGGTGTGGCGATTGATGCTTTCATGTTTGGTGGCCGCCGCTCGACCACCGTGCCACTCGTTACCGAAGCACGCAATTGGGTAGAAGGGGTGTACATGGCCGCGACCATGGGCAGCGAGACGACCGCAGCCGCCACCGGTCAGGCTGGCGTGGTGCGCCGCGACCCGTTCGCCATGCTGCCTTTTACCGGCTACAACATGAGCGACTACTTTCAGCACTGGCTGGACATGGGCGAAAAGCTCGCCAAGACGGGTGCCACATTGCCCAAAATCTACACCACCAACTGGTTTCGCAAGGGTGACGACGACAAGTTCGTCTGGCCTGGCTACGGCGAGAACATGCGTGTGCTCAAGTGGATGATCGACCGGATTGAAGGCACTGGACAAGGCACCGACAACGTGATGGGCGTAACCCCCGGCTACAAAGACCTGACCTGGACCGGCCTGCCGTTCACGGTGCAGCAATTCGACACCGTGACCAGCATCGACAAATCGGCGTGGACGCAAGAGCTGAAGCTGCACACCGAACTGTTCGAACAACTGGCCCATCATTTGCCAAAAGCGCTGACCGACACCAAGGCCGCGATTGAAAAACGGTTAGCGGCTTAAGCTTTCTCGTCTCCCATGGAAAAACCGCGCCAAGGCGCGGTTTTTTGTGGCTTAGGGCTATGTCAAGACTTCGGCATCGCGCTACCTGGGTAGCTGCCGCTTATCGGCACGTCTCAAACCGTACGCGATCGAACGAGTGCAGAGGGCACCACAGCGCGGGTGCTTGCTGGTGCTACAACAAGCAGGCCGTCATAGCGTGAGTCTCCGCGAATCATGGCGCACTGCAGATCGGCCATCACGCGCGAATCGGTTTGAGCCATGGCCCAAAGGCGTTCGTCAGCGCGCTTGGCGGCCAGATTGCGTGACCAGCCGTCCAGCGACGCCCTGATACCGGCAGCCAAAACGCGTGACGTGTTAGCGCAAACCGCCAGGGTGGCAAACGCCACCACCCACAAGCCGATCCACAGCACCAGCAAATGGCCCTCGGCCATGCTGTCCATCACCTGATAAGCCACCACCATCACGGCAGCCGCGATGGCCGACAACAGCAAGGTGGCCAAGCTGCGTGTTCCAGAAAAGCTGCGCTTGATCGCTTGAGCCGACGCAAAGGCTGCCTCAAGCCGGGCAACGCCGGGGTGCTGGGTGGAATATTCAAGGTGTACGAAGCTGGTCATGGTGTGTTCTCTTTTGGCAATATCCATCGCGGAAACGCTTTGGCTAGGGTGATATTAGGGTTACCACTGACCTTATTCAACTTTATCTTTATGATGTCAGTTATTCATACTAGTGATAATTAAAGCTTATGCCAGCAACCAGTACGCCCAAGCCGCCCAACTTTCGCACCTTTGACTTGAACCTGCTGCGCGTGTTTGACGAAGTGATGGCCGAGCGCAGCCTGACCCGGGCAGCCCGCAACCTGTCACTCACCCAGCCCGCGGTCAGCAACGCATTGCGCCGGCTGCGCGGCACACTCGGCGACGATCTCGTGGTCAGGGTGGGCCAGGGCATGGCCCCAACGCCACGCGCGTTGGCGCTGTGGCCTGCCGTGCGCGAGGCGCTGCGCCTGTTGCAGGCGTCGTTAAGTCCCAGCAGTTTTGATGCTGCTACCGCCAACACCACATTCGTGCTGACCATGGCCGATGCCACCGCCGCCGAGCTGATGCCCGGGCTGATCGACATTTTGGAGCGTGAAGCGCCAGGCGTGGCCATCCGTGTGCTGCCGCTGAGCACCCGCGACCCGCGCCGTCTGCTCGACGATGGTGTGGCCGATCTGGCGCTGGGCCACTTCCCATCCGTGCTGGCCGACCTGGTGGTGCGCGCCCAGACCGGCGATGCCGTGGCCTTTGCCCACCAGCGCCTGTATGACGGCCGCTACGTGTGCGTGATGCGCGCCGGCCATCCGCTGGCAAGCGGGCCGTTGACGATCGACAGGTTTTGCGCTGCACGCCACATGCTGGTCAGCTTTTCGGGCCGTCCGTTTGGGTTTGTTGATGAGTCTCTCGCCTCGTTAGGCCGTCAACGCCAGGTGGTGCTAACGGTCAACCAGTTCTTTACCGCTGGCCGGGTGGTGGCTCATTCCAACTTGCTGACGGTGCTGCCCCAGCACTTTGTCAGCGTTACCGGCATCGCCGATCAGCTGGTGCTGCGACCCCTGCCATTTGACGTGGCCCCCGTCCACGTGGACTCCGTGTGGCACAGCCGCGTGGACTCGCAAAGCGCCCACACCTGGCTGCGCAGCGCCGTGCTTCGGGCGGCCAGACCAGCTGTTACTGCCTGAAGCCACCAATAAAATGCTATGAGAAGAGCCGCTGCTCCCTCACGTACCCACTGGCCTTATAGGCACTTTTAATGGGCAAAAAAGGCCGGGAAAAGACCCATAAGCCTGCGCACGACGCTTGGCGCAGCCTTTGCTAGTTCTTCTTGTCGAAAATAGATGCTCAAAAGCAACCTTTCGGCTAACATCCATGCGTCTTAAACCAAGGAATCACCATGAAACTTTTCAAATTTCTGACCCTCCAATTGGCCCTGTGCGGCTTGATGGCTGCCATGCCTGCAGCAGCACAAACCAAGTCACATCTGCAAACGGTGCTAGAACGCGGCACGCTGCGCGTCGGCACCACCGGTGACTTCAACCCCATGTCGGTGAAAGACCCCGCCACCAACAGCTACAAAGGCTTTGACATTGAGGCCATGGAGCAATTGGCCAAAGACATGGGCGTCAAGGTCGAGTTTGTGCCGACCGAGTGGGCCACGCTGATTGCCGGCCTGACATCGGACCGTTATGACATTTTTGCAGGCGGCTCGTCGCTCACCATGGCCCGAGCCAAAACCGTGGCCTTCACCGTGCCCTATGTTGAGGCAGGAACAGTGCCACTGGTACTTAAAACCAATGCGGCCAAGATCAAAACCTGGGCCGACCTGAACAAAAAAGGCATCACGGTAGCCGTTTTGCTGGGTACCGTGTTTGAAGAGCAGGCCAAAGCCGTGTTCCCATTGGCCACGATCAAAAGCATTGAAAAGCCAGCCAATGGCTATCAGGAAGTGCTGGCAGGCCGTGCCATGGCCACCATCACCAGCAACATTGAAGCCGCCACCCTGATGACGACTTACCCCACGCTCACCACCTTGAGCGGCGCGGAGCCGCGCAACAAGCGCCCGTTTGCCTACCCGATTGCACAAAACGACCCGACCTGGACAACTTTTCTGAACAACTGGGTGGCACTGAAAACGTCTGAAGGTTATTTCAAGTCCCTCGAGGCAAAGTGGCTTGCTGCCAAATAAGTGCGCATTAAACGCCTGAGCCTAGCGCCCTTCCTGGCAGCGCTGCTTTTGCTGGGCGGCTGCGCCAGCAACTCCAGCTACAACTGGGGCTGGTATGTGTTTAACCCGGCCCTGCCCAAGGGGCTGGGTAATATTGAGTTTTTAATCAGCGGCGTTGGCATGACGCTGGCGTTGTCGGTCACGGCGATTTTGATATCGGTGTTGATGGGCCTACTGCTGGCTGTGTCGCTGCTGTCACCCTACAAGGCGCTGCGCTGGACGGCACGCACCTACGTGGAGTGCTTCCGCGCTATACCGCTGCTGGTGTTGCTGCTCTGGGTGTACTACGGCTTGCCCGTGGTCAGCGGCCTGCAATTTGGTGCCTTCGCTGCCGGTGTGATGTCGCTGGCGCTGTCAGATGCCGCGTTTGAAGCCGAGGTGTTTCGCGCCGGCTTGCAGTCGGTCGCCAGGGGCCAACGCGAAGCCGCCGAAACGCTGGGCCTGTCCCGCTGGTCAACCCTGCGCTATGTGGTGTTTCCGCAGGCGATTCGCACCATCTTGCCACCGCTGGGCAACCAGTTTGTGTATGTGCTCAAAATGAGTTCGCTGGTGTCGGTGATTGGCCTGCAGGAGTTCACACGCCGCGCCAATGAGCTGAATGTGACCGAATACCGCCCGCTTGAGATTTACACTTTTTTGGTGGCTGAATACCTGCTTCTCATCTTGCTGGCCTCGTGGGGCGTGCGCCGACTCGAGCATAAGCTGGCGCAGTCGCAGCGCTAGACATTGGCGAGTTGCGCCGCGCCACCGGTGGCCTTGTCAGTGGTGCAGGATGCGGCCTAAAAACTCTTTGCAGCGCACCGTTTGCGGCGCGCTGAAAAACGCCTGAGGCGCAGCGCTTTCGACAATTCGCCCGTGATCCATGAAGATCACTTTGTCAGCGGCGCGCCGGGCAAAGCCCATCTCGTGGGTGACACAAATCATCGTCATGCCATCTTTGGCCAGGTCTTCCATCACCTGCAGCACTTCCATGATCATTTCCGGGTCGAGTGCCGACGTCGGCTCGTCAAACAGCATGATTTTGGGGCGCATGCACAGCGACCGGGCAATCGCCACCCGCTGCTGTTGCCCGCCTGACAGCTGGCCGGGGTATTTGTCCGCTTGCCCGGCAATGCCGACGCGCTCCAGATACTGCATGGCCAGCGCCTGGGTTTCAGCTTTGGGCATGCCGCGCGCTTTCATGGGGGCAAGCATCAAGTTGTCGAGCACTGACAGGTGAGGGAACAAATTGAACTGCTGGAACACCATGCCCACTTCTCGCCGCAGTTGCTGCACGCTGGCGCGGTCATCGCTGAGCGTCACGCCGTCGACCACAATCTCGCCTTGCTCGTGTTTCTCAAGCCGCGCAATGCAGCGGATCAGGGTTGACTTACCCGAGCCTGATGGGCCGCAGATCACCACTTTTTCGCCGCCGGCGACTTGCAAAGACACATCGTCGAGTGCCCGAAACTCACCAAACCATTTGGACACCCCCCGCATGTCAATGATGGGGGGCTTGCTGGCGTCTAATTCTGGCCTTAAGGGGGTTTCAGTCATCTGGAGGGTTATTCCTTGGTCTGCATTATTATGCGTTCATATGCAATTAACCCATGCCACCTGGGGCGAAGTCAGCGCGTATTTGGCGCGGTCCCAAGCCATCATCGTGCCCATCGGCTCGACCGAGCAGCACGGCCCGATCGGCTTGATGGGCACCGATGCGTTGACAGCAGAGGCCGTCGCACACGGTATCGGCGAACAAACTGGCGCACTCGTTGGCCCCACCTTGAGTCTGAGCGTGGCGCAGTTCAACCTCGGCTTTCCCGGCACCATTTCATTGCGCGCCACCACGCTGATGGCGGTCATCAACGACTATGTTTTGTCGCTCAGGCGGCAAGGCTTTGAGCGGTTTTATTTTGTCAATGGCCACGGGGCCAATGTGGCGGTGGCCAAGGCCGCGTTTCAGGATATTTACGCGCAGTTCAGCCTGGGCAGCCTGACCGGCCAAGCGCCACGCTGCCGATTGCGCAGCTGGTGGGACTACCCCCGGGCCGACGCGCTGCGCAAGGCGTGGTACGGCGCGGCAGAAGGCATGCACGCCACACCCAGCGAGATTGCCATGACGCTGCATTTGCTGCCCGCCTCTGCGAAGCAAGCCCCGCCCGAGCTTCTTGCCGCGCCAGCGCAGCTACCCGCGACATTTTTGCGAGACCACGGCGGCGACAACCACTGGGACGCGCATACCCACCAGGCAGCCTTCCCCGATGGCCGGGTTGGATCAGATTCCGCGTTGGCCACCGCCGAGCAAGGCCGGCAACTGCTGGCCGCGGCCATTGAGGGCGGCTGCGAAGACTTTGCCGCGTTCGGCGCACAAGCCTGAAAATCCGCACTGTATGACCCAAACATCAAACCACACCCCGCTGCTGCACCCTGAGTGGCAAACAATTGAGAAAATCTCGCTTGAAGATTTCTCCAGCGCTGACTGGACGACGCTGAACACCCAGCGCGCCGTGTACTACCAGCAAGAACAAGCCCGCCAAGTGCTGCGCATGCTGGCCGCGTCAGAGCATGACACCAGCTTTGGCTACATGGTCAACAACTACCGGCACTCGCTGCAATCAGCCACCATGGCGCTGCGCGATGGCCTGGGTGAAGAAGACGTGGTGGTGTGCCTGCTGCACGACATTGGTTTTATTGCCTGCCCGTCGACGCATGGCGAGTTTGCCGCCGAACTGCTGGGCAGCTACGTGTCTGACCGCAACTACTGGATGCTGCAACGCCACGGCACGTTTCAAAACATTCACTCGCCGCACTTGCCCGGTGTGGATGTGAACGAGCGCGAACGCTGGCGCGGCCACCCGCACTTTGACTGGGCGGCCACCTTTGTCGACAAGTACGACCAGGCCGCCTGCGACCCCACCTACGACTGCGCACCGCTGGCTTTTTTTGAGCCCATGGTGCAGCGCTTGTTTGCCCGCAAGCCGGTCAAGCGGCCGCATAAAGACTAATCAAAAACTCACAAAAAAGAGATTGCCATGACCGCCTGGATTCGCATGATCCCGCTTGAAGAAGCCACCGGCACGCTGGCTGCAGCCTATGCCAAAGTCACCACGCCGCATGGCACGGTAGACAACGTGATGAAGGCCCACAGCCTGCGCCCACACACCATGGAAGGCCATGTGGCGCTGTACCGCAGCGTGCTGCACACGCCCGACAACACCCTGCCGTTTTGGTTTCTGGAAGTCATTGCGTCTTACACCAGCAGCCTGAACCAGTGCCTGTACAGCTTTACCCACCACTTCACCAACGCACGGCGACTGATCAACGACAAGGCGCGCTCTGATGCGATCTTGGCCGCCATGGACGCGCGCCAGCCCGAGCAAGCCTTCAGCGGCAAACACCTGGCGCTGATGCG
>CAMARI010000061.1 GCA_945860515.1 Polaromonas sp. YR568 | reverse complement strand
ACCGAAGATCCCGCAGCCACTTCTTTGCAAAAGGGCAAGCTACAAAGCGCGATGGACCCGCAGTCCGAAGCGCTGACCATGTCTGAGGCTGAGCTGGCGAGCCGAAGAAGGGCAGACAAATCAACCTCGCTGGTTGTGGGTGTCTGCCTGACGCTGGCGGTGGTCTGGCTGGTACTGGCGTCGTTTGCCGGCCTGATCTCGTCCGTCAAACTGCATGCGCCTGACTGGTGGGTGCAGCATGAGTGGCTGACTTTTGGCCGGATTCGGCCCATTCATTTGAACCTGGTCGGTTATGGCTGGTGCTCACTGGCGGGCATTGGTGTGGCTATCTGGCTGATTCCTCGCCTGCTTAAAACCGAGCTGGTGGGTGCCAAATATGCGCTGGTGGGCGGCGCGATGTGGAGCATTGGCGTCACGGCAGGCTCAGTGGCGATCGGGATGGGGTCTTCGAACGGGCTCGAGTGGCTTGAATACCCGTGGCAAATCGACATATTGCTGGTGGTTGCGGGCGCACTGGTGGGTTTTCCGCTGTGGTTGACGCTGCTCAAACGCAAGGTCAAGCATCTGTATGTGTCGGTTTGGTACATTGCCGCCGGGCTTTTGTGGTTTCCAATCCTGTTTTTGATTGCCAACGTCCCCGGCTTGCATTTCGGGGTGCAACAGGCCACCGTCAACTGGTGGTTTGGGCATAACGTGTTGGGGCTGTGGTTCACACCACTGGCATTGGCTGCGTCCTACTATTTCATTCCCAAGGTGCTGGGCAAGCCGATTCACTCTTACAACTTGTCTTTGCTGGGTTTTTGGTCACTGGCGTTTTTTTACAGCCAGGTGGGCGGCCACCATTTGATCGGCGGGCCTGTGCCTTCGTGGTTGATCACGATTTCAATTGTGCAAAGCATGATGATGCTGATCCCGGTGTTTGCAGTCGCCGTGAACCAGCACATGACCGTGGCAGGCAACTTCAGGGCGCTGCTGTATTCGCCCACGCTGCGCTTTATTGTGCTGGGCGCGGTGATGTACACGGCAGCGTCGGTGCAGGGCTCATTGCAGGCGCTGCGCTCGGTCAATACCCTGACGCACTTCACCCACTACACCGTCGCGCACGCACATCTCGGGCTGTACGGCTTTTTCACGATGGTGATGTTCGGCTCGATTTACTTCATCATGCCGCGTGTCATGAACTGGGAATGGCCGTACCCGCGCCTGATCTCGCTGCATTTTTGGCTGGTACTGGGCGGCTTTGCGATTTATTTTATCGGCCTGTCGATCGGTGGCTGGCTTCAAGGGCTGGCCATGCTGGATGAAAAAACGCCCTTCATGCAATCGGTGGCGGTCACGCTGCCGTATTTGCAGGCGCGTTCAATTGGCGGTGGTTTGATGACGCTGGGGCATCTGGTGTTTGCGGCGCACTTTTTTGCGATGGGCTGGAAGTTTGGCCCCAAACGGCTGGGCGCGACGTTGCTGGAGCCGCCAACACTGGCGCGCTTTTTGCGCAGCAAGGGAGAAACCGCATGAACGCCGGTAAAACCACCCAAAGCTTTTGGGAAATGGACGAGATGCGCATCATCACGGGCGCCATGGCCATCTTGGGTGGCGCAACCGCGCTGATGGTTGTCGTGCCCTATATGCTGCTCAAAAACACAGCGCCTCCGGCCGGGCTGAAACCCTACACAACATCGCAGGCGGCAGGGCGGCAGGTCTACATTGCCAACGGCTGCGTGTACTGCCACTCCCAGCAGCCCCGCGACATCAAGCAGGCGCCTGATGCGGCCAGGGGCTGGGGGCGGGCTTCGGTGGCCGCAGACTACGCCTACGACACTCCGCACCTGCTGGGCACCATGCGGACCGGGCCGGATCTGTTCAACATTGGCGCGCGCCAACCCAGCAAAGACTGGCACCTGGGGCATCTGTACCAGCCACGCGCCTACACGCCCGGCTCCATCATGCCGCCCTACCAGTATCTTTTTACCGTTCGCAAGGGCCCAGCTTTGCCGGGCGAAACCGTGATCACGCTACCGCCTGCGATTGCCAAGCCGGGCGAAGTGGTGATTGCCAAGCCTGAGGCACTGGCGCTGGTCGATTACCTGATTGGGCTGGACCACACCTACACACCGTTGCCTGCCTTGCCAAGCCCTGCAGCAGTGAGCACCAAGGCAAAACCATGAGCGACGAACCGAAACCCTCCAACTCGACACCCCGTGTGCGGGAAAACGAAGACCCGAACGAAGGCAACCGGCCACTGCCCTGGTTTTTGGTGATGTCGCTAGGTGCCATGGCCATGTGGGGCGCTTTTTATATCGTCAGCACGCCTTCGGGTGAAGACTCCGCCTTCGGCGACCAGCGCACGGTAGCCAGCCTGCGGCCACCCGTTGTACTGGCCGGAGCGGCTGCCACGGTGGATGGCAAGCAGGTGTATGGTGCCAAGTGTGCCGCCTGCCATCAGGGCTCGGGCCTGGGTGTTGCCGGTGTATTTCCGCCACTGGCGGCGTCAGAATGGGTGATTGGAGACGAAAAAATCCTGGCCAACATTCTCCTGCATGGCGTCAATGGCGAAATGGTGGTCAAAGGCATCACCTACATAGGTGCCATGCCCGCCTGGAAGTCCCTGTCTGACGACGAATTGGCGGCCTTGCTGACGTATATCCGCTCTGACTGGGGTAATGCTGCGCCGCCCATCAAGCTAGAGACCATCACCAGCCAGCGTGAGTTGACCAAAGCCAGAACGGAACCGTATGCCGGCGGATCGTCCATTAAGCCGGACTCCTGACCTGGCAGCGAGCGAATCACGGGCGCACGTTGCTGCTGACGTTGCCGGTCCTGCAGCACTGATCAAAACCTTCGCCGCCACCACAGCAGTGCTGGTTGCAGCGCTGCTGGTTTTGATGCACGCCACCGACGGTGGGCAGAGCTTCACCACCGAAACACTGCGCAGGCAACAGATCAGCCGGCAGGCCGAGCTGATCCCGGCCTTTGACGTGACGCTCGGCAATGGCCAGCGCAGCACGCTCAAAGCCGTGTTGGCCCCCGGCGGCAAGGTCTGGCTGGTTGATTTTGTTTACATCCGCTGCCAGACGCTGTGCCTGTCGCTCGGCTCTGTGTATCAACAACTCCAGGCTCACATTGAAGCGCGCGACCTGCAGGACAAAGTTGGCTTGCTGTCGATCAGTTTTGACCCGGCCAACGACAGCCCGGCGGCACTGGCCGACTACGCCAAACGTATGGGCATGAACCCCCAGGTCTGGCAAATCGCCACCCTGACCCACTGGCAAGACCGCCGCCGTCTGCTCGATGCGTTTGGCATCATGGTGCTGCCTGCGCCGCTTGGCGAGTTTGAGCACAACGCCGCGCTGCATCTGGTCACCAGCGACGCCATGCTCAGCCGGATCATGGATTACGCAGACGCCAAAGCCGCGCTGGACACAGCCGTGGCATCACGCAACCCACCTGCGGCTGCCCCATGAAGCGCGCATGGCCAAGCGCCATAGCTTTGCTGCTTGCAGTGGCCTTGTCGGCGCCGCCGCTGCGCTTTGTCATCGAACAAAGCATGGCCTGGCACATGGTTTTTCAAATGCCGCTGTTAGTTGCAGCCGGTGCGCTGACTGCCCGCGCGTTCCCTGCCCCGGGGTTGGCCGTCAAATGGAACGACTTCAACCTGTTTGGTCTGACGGGTTTTATGGCGGCTCAGGGCATCATTGCCTACTGGATGCTGCCCTCTGCCATTGACCGCGCCATCGTCAACCCGGGGTTTGACGTGCTCAAGCTGCTCACGCTGTTTGTCAGCGGCGCGCTGCTGCGCGATGCTTTTCAGCGCGCGCCCATGGCCTTGCAGTTGTTTTTTATCGGTTACTGGGTGTCGATGATGTGCTGGCTGGGCATTTACTTTGCCACCACCGATTTGCGTCTTTGCAATGCCTACTCGCTCGAAAGCCAAATCGCCACCGGTTGGGGCTTGCTGTCGCTTGGACTGCTGCTGGGCCTGGCCTGGCTGGGCAACGCATGGCAAAAAGCCAGCAAAAATCCTGTGGCTTAACCGGCGCAACGCAACCGTTGTGTTGCTCAGCGCGCTGCGGCGATCACCCGATCAGCCGGTAACACCAGTTGCAGCTCGACCCATTGGCCGCCTGCGCGTACTGGCGGGTAATAAATCGCCTCGACAGTCAAAGCAAGTGAGCCAGGCTTGATGCTGGGCGCAGGCGTTTTGCTGCCCGTGGTGTTCTCGCCGCTGACCAAAGGCTGGTTGCCGTTGCACTGCGACACCAGAGCAGGCTCACTGAGCCGCACTGCCACTACCGTGCCCAGTGCTTTCTTGCTGGAGGCGCTTACATGTTCGCCCCGCGCATTGAGCAAAGTCACACCACGAGCAAGCGGTGCCCATTGGTTGTCAGCATTCAAACGCCCCGCCAAAATGCATGGCTTGTCTGCAAGCGTTGATGCCGTAGCAGCAGGGGGCGGGTTTGCGCCAGGCGTGGCTGGCATTTGCGCAAAAATTGGTGCGCTACTGCTCGCACACAAAAAGGCGAAACCTGCCATCAGCGATCTTGTGGAAAACAGCCAGGAAATGTGGTGCATAAAAACCTCTTGAGCCATCGGGTGGAATCTAACGTGCGTCAATGATCATCCAATTTGAAGCTATTTGGTAAAAACGTGTCTGTCAGCGTGACTTTACTTTGATGTGTCTGGATGCGCAACCGAGTTTGACCGTCCAGGTATGTGCCAAAATGCATGGTTCTCAGTTGCGGCTGTAGCTCAGTGGATAGAGTATTGGCCTCCGAAGCCAAGGGTCGTGGGTTCGATCCCCGCCAGCCGCACCAGTAAAGGATCTCATCCGTAATATGAGATTGTCCTTGGAGCCATAACTGTGCCGCTTTGGCACGGACATGTTTCCAGCCGCGCCGTGCAGAGTGGACATTGCTCCAGGTGCGTATTCAGGTTTAAGTCACCATCTGATCCGGAAATTATTGACCATTTGTCTTCGAATTTCTGATGATGTCCTCCATTAAGTTTGGCGACTTTGGAAATGGGCGAACGACCGGTTTTGGGATAATTTTTTGTTGAAAAAATCGAGTCCCGCCCTAAAGCTGCTGTATGAGTAGATTTTTCTGCAGAGGCACACATGACAAGAAGGGACGGAAGATTGACATCAGAGCAGCGCTTTAGCACTGCTACGGGTCCTTCTGCAGCTGGTTCTAATATGGTTGCTACCGACTTCCCGCGTCGGTACGTCAAGACTAAATTGAAACCGTTTCGCCGCCGACCGAAATGACGACCTTGCCGATTTCGACCGCTTCGACTGCAAGATGGGCATCTGCTAATTCTTCCAACGCAAACCGCTTGGTGATATTGTGTTGTGCTGTGCCCGCACCTAGCCAGGCGTTGACGGCAGCGCCTGCATCGGTGATGGCGTTCTCGGGCATGGAATAGACAAGGAACGGCATCAACGTTGCGTTTTTCCGCATCAGCTCATAAAACGGCAGGATAGGCTTTGGCGTACCCATTGAGGCATAGCTGGCAATCACGCCAGAGTTGGCCAGCATCAGCACAGAGTCCGACAGATTAGCGCCAAAGTCGACATCCACGATGTGGTCAACGCCAGTGCGGTCAGTGCTCAGCAGAACGCGTTCTATGACGTTTTCCTCCCGGTAATTGATGATGATATCGGCTCCAGCGCATTGTGCAAGTTCGGCTTTTTCCCTGGAGCTGATGGTCGTGATGACCTTGGCACCTGCCCACTTCGCCAACTGAATAGCGTAGAAGCCAACGAGACCAGCGCCGCCCGTGACCAGCACGGTCTTGCCTGTGACCGGGCCGGCGCAGAACAATGCTCGGTGTGCCGTCATGGCCGGCACGCCAAGTGCCGCTCCGATTTCCATCGACGTTCCTTGGGGAAGTTCAAAGGCGCGGTTGGGTGCGGAAATGGCGTATTCGGCGCCCGTGCCATGAGGACGCTCCCATCCCGTCTTGTGTAGCCAGACCCTTTTGCCCACCCATGAAACGTCGACGCCCGGACCGACAAGGTCAACAATACCGGAGCCGTCCATGTTGGGAATAGCCCGGTCAAACGCGAGCACATTACTTGTACCAGCACGCCGCTTGACGTCTGACGGATTCACCCCCGAATAGGCAATTTTGACGCGCATCTCTCCAATTCCTGGTTGAGGATCAGGCAAGTGGCCGAATTCCAAAACCTCTTTTGCTGCGCCATGACGGCTGTATGAAACGGCTTTCATGATCTTGTTCTCCAGGTTATAAATTTTGAAGCATAGCCTGTAACCCAAACAATTCCGGTTTGCTTGGTCAAGCAGGATGCCTTGGCAATGATTCCGGACATCACCCGTTTTGGTAGACATAAATCAACTTCCCGTACGAAGCTTCTTAAACTCAACAGACCCCAATAGGATAATTTTTCCGGGCGGCTCGTTTGGTGCACCGGACGCGGTACAAAAAGAAATTGATTTGGATGGGGTTTCCACTAGTGGATTTGTCAACTGCTTTTCCTAAGATGAAAGCAGCTTCGCCATCCAGAGCGTAAGCCCCATCCAAGGAGACAACCATGCATTTTCAATGGAAGTTGGTCGGCACGCTCGCTGCCGCATTTGCCTTAAGCAGCGTTGCTGCCCAGACCGTGAAGGTCGGCATTATTGCCCCGTTCTCGGGCCCCTTTGCTCATTACGGCACGCTGTTCAAGGCAGGCGCTGAAGCCTATGTTGCGCAGCAAGGTGGAAAGCTTGCTGGAAAAGGGGTCGAATTCATCTATCGTGATGAGGGTGGCCCCAACCCTGCCAATACGCGCGCCTTGGCGCAAGAGTTGGTGATCAAGGACAAGGTCGACTACATCGGTGGCGTGGTGTTTTCGCCTAATGCATTCGCTGTGGCACCGGTGATTCAGGAGTCGAAAACACCGTTTGTGGTGTTTAATGCCGCCACCTCCGACATCACGACCAAGAGCGATTACTACGTGCGCACCAGCTACACGCTTTGGCAGGTAACTGTTCCGCTTGCCCAGCATGCGGCCAAGAAGGGCATCAAGAAAGTGGTCACGGCTGTCTCCGATTACGCTCCGGGTGTGGATGCCGAAAATGCTTTTAAGGCCGAATTCGCAAAGCAAGGCGGCCAAGTTGTGGAGAGCATTCGAATGCCGATCCGCACCACCGACTTTGCACCATTTGCCCAGCGCATCAAGGCCAGTGGCGCGCAAGCCGTCTATGTGTTCCTCCCTGGAGGTCCTCCTAATCTGGGTTTTGTTAAGGCCTATAACGAGAACGGTCTGAAGGCTGCTGGTGTGGAATTCCTTGGCACCGCTGAGACCGATGAATTCGACCTGCAGAAGTTTGGCGACTCGGCGCTAGGTCTGACTACCGCCTTCCACTACAGCCCTGCACATGACTCTGCTGTTAACAAAACCTTTGCTGCGGCCGTCGCAAAGGTCAACAAGGATGCAGTACTTAATTACGCTACCGTTGGTGCATGGGATGGCATGGCAGTCATTCACAAGATGATTGAAGCCACCGGTGGCCAACGAGACGGCGATAAGGCCATGGCAGCGATCAAGGGTCACAAATGGGAGAGCCCACGCGGCCCGGTAAGCATCGACCCCACCACGCGTCACATCACTCAAAACGTGTACCTGCGTAACGTAGAAAAGGGTGCGGGTGGAATATTGGTCAACAAAGAAGTGCAAAACTTCGGTCCGCAAGTGGACCACGGCCTGACCAAGTAAGGCTTGGGCTAGGACCAACGTGTGACGCTGCTTGCTAACATTCTGATCGACGGCATCGCCTATGGCATGGTGCTGTTCATCATCGCTGTGGGCCTGTCTGTCACGCTGGGTCTCATGCGGTTTGTGAACCTGGCCCATGGCGCCTTTGCAATGACCGGCGGCTATATTGCCGCCTGGTTGGTTCGTGAACAGGGTCTGTCGTTCTATGTGGGCGCTCCGCTGGCAGTCATAGCCACAGGATTACTTGGCGCGCTGCTGGAGGTAACGGTACTGCGCCATTTGTACCGCCGCACCGAATTGCAGCAGGTGCTTTTTACCATCGGTCTAACCTTCCTCTTCGTGGCCACGGCTAATCTGCTGGCCGGGCCTGAGGTACAGCTAATCCCCCTGCCACCAGCCCTGTCGCAAGCGGTAGACCTGGGCATTCGCACCTTACCGGCGCAACGCTTACTCGTGATTGCCACTGGTGTGCTGGTAGTGCTTGCCGCATTCTTGATTCTTAATAGATCTCGCTTTGGCGTTTGGCTGCGCGCGACGGTCGACAACACAGCCGCTGCATCGGCCCTGGGCATTCCTGTGCAACTGGTTTATATAACCACGTTCGCCGTAGGCGCTGCCTTAGCTGGTCTGGGTGGAATTCTGGGCGCCGAACTCATGCCGCTCGAACCTTACTACCCGGTCAAATATCTTGTGCTGGTGTTGGTGGTGGTCGCCGTTGGTGGCATGGGCAGCATCGCAGGCTCTATGGCTGCATCGCTGACCCTGGGCATCATCGACACTGCGAGTAAATACCTCGCTTCCAGCTGGGGTTCGTTGTTCTTCTTCCTGGCTATGGCGCTTTTGCTAGCCTGGCGGCCGCACGGGTTGCTGGTGGCCAGAAAGGGCTGACGCTATGAAACGATCTCTGCCCTACCTCATTCTCATAGTCCTAGCCGCATTGATTTACTTTGTTTTCCCGGATCAACTGCCGCTGGCGTCCCGCATTGCCACCATGGCCATCTTCGTCATGTCGCTAGACCTGGTGGTCGGCTACGGCGGGCTGGCAACGCTGGGTCACTCGGCCCTTTTTGGCATCGGCGCATACGCTTCAGGAATTCTTGCCATGCACTTCAACGGCAATCCGGTTATTGGCCTGCTGGCCGGGGCGTTGGCCGGCACCTTGGTGGCATTTCTCTCGGGACTGTTCCTGTTGCGCTACGAAGGCCTCACATTCCTGATGCTCACTGTTGCCGTGGGCCAAATTGTGCAAAATGGTGCGAGCAAACTCCGCAACTGGACCGGAGGAGAAGACGGCCTGACCGGCTTCCAAGTCCAGAAGTTGTTTGGTGTCTGGTCGTTCGATCTTTACGGTAAGGTGGCCTTCGTGTACTGCTTTGTCGTGATGCTGTGCTGCCTCTGGGCGATGCGACGGCTCATGGGCTCACCGTTCGGCTTGTCTGTAGTGGGCATTCACCAGAACCGGTTGCGCACTGCAGCCATCGGAGGCTCGGTTCGCGGACAGTTACTCAAGCTCTACACGCTGGCTGGCACATTCGCTGGTATCGGCGGCGCACTTAATGCACAGGTCAACCAGACTGTGGGGCTGGACACACTTGGTTTTGAGCTTTCTGCAGAAGCGCTGGTGATGCTGGTGCTCGGTGGTGCTGGGAATCTATTTGGTGCCATAGGCGGCACTGCCGCCTTCATGCTGATACACCACACTGCATCATCCATTAATCCATACCACTGGCTCTTCATCATCGGGGGTCTGCTGGTATTCGTTGTTCTGGTGCCGAGAGCTCGCCTATTCGAAGCATTGAGACGGCGCCTGGCCAGCGTATTACCAACCCAACGGGCGCCTGCATGAGCTCACAGCCACTGCTTGACGTGCGCCAATTGCACAAATCCTTTGGTGGTCTGGATGTCACGCGCGACGTTTCGTTTGAGCTTCACCCGGGCAACCGCGTAGGACTTATTGGCCCCAACGGCGCAGGAAAAACAACGCTGATCAACCTCATCACCGGTGTGCTCGCGCCCAGCCAAGGAAGCGTCTGGCTCAAGGGCGAAGACGTATCGCACCTGCAGCAACCCAAACGCGTGAAGCTTGGTTTAGCACGAACTTTCCAAATCACGCAGCTCGCGCCTGACCTACCAATCCATCGCCAGGTGGAATTGGCCATCCATCAGCGCGATGGCACGGTTAACCTGATGTTTCGCGCACTGGACAGCTTCCATGCTGTGCGAGATGAGGCGTCGCAGATCCTCCAGACTCTGCAGCTGGGAAATTTGGCCCGGCGCAGACCGGTGCAATTAGCTTACGGTGAACAGCGCCTTGTGGAAATTGCTTTGGCCATGGCACTCAAACCGCTTGTGCTGCTGCTTGACGAGCCCATGGCTGGCGTGCCTAGTGGTGAGCGTCAAGTGGTGCTTGATGCGCTCGACACACTGCCTAGCGACCTGGCTATTTTGATGATCGAGCATGACATGGACCTGGTTTTCAACTTCGCCGACCGCATGCTCGTGCTGGCCGAAGGCGCGTTGCTGGCTGAGGGCAAACCAGAGGACATACGCCGACACCCTGCGGTGCGTATCGCCTACCTTGGTGCGGAGGCCTGAGCGCATGACTGAACTGCTGCGTGTTGAAAACCTCACGGCCGGCTACGGTGCCATCAACGTGCTGCACGACGTGAATCTGTCGCTCTCCTGTGGTGGTCGTCTGGCGCTGATTGGCCGCAACGGCGTGGGCAAAACCACACTCCTTAAGGCGGTGATGGGATTGGCCGACACGATGGGTGGTCAAGTCAAACTCGACGGCATGGATATCTCGAAGTGGTCTGCCCGCGAACGCGCGCAGGCTGGCATTGGCTACGTGCCGCAGACGCGCGACATTTTTCCTTCACTGACCGTTGAAGAGAACTTGCTTGCAGGCCTCAAGGGCCGCGCTCGCAGCGCGCTCGACGAAGCCTACGCACTTTTCCCACGCCTGGCCGAGCGGCGTAAAAATGGCGGTCAACAACTCTCGGGGGGCGAGCAGCAAATGCTCAGCGTCGCCCGGACTTTACTGGGCAAACCGCGGCTGCTGTTACTCGACGAGCCCCTAGAAGGACTCGCTCCCATCATTTGTAATGAACTCATGCGGGCCTTTGAGCACCTCGCGCAAGACACTGGCGTGGCCGTGCTATTGGTAGAGCAAAAGGTTGACGACGCCTTGAGATTTGCACCACGGACCATGGTGCTTGAGCGCGGCGAAGTAGTGCACGAGAGCGATAGTGCTGCCCTCAGCCTGCGCAAGGACCTGCTAGAGCGCTTCGTTGGCGTGGCAGGCGCACATTGATAAAAATACAACCGGAGGTTCAATGAACACAGATACTCTTTCTCCCCCCATGAAAGACTCCCCTCCCGGGGTGCCTGTGGTCGATATCGACCCTTATTGCGATGCTTTTTTGACTGACCCTTATGCAGTACACCGCCAACTGCGAGAGGCCGGCCCAGTAACGTGGATTCCTGCTTACGGCATTTACGCCTGTGCGCGTCATGAGTCCGTTCACGCTGTTTTAAACGACTACAGCACTTTTATCTCTGGCGCAGGGGTTGGGCTTGCGAACTTCAACAAGGAGCCTCCGTTTAGACCGAAGAGCCTTATCCTGGAGGCGGACCCACCCGCACACATCAAGGCTCGGACGGTCCTGGCGCGAATCCTTTCACCCAAGACGGTGATGCAGATCCGCGCTACGTTCACGACCGAAGCCGAGTTATTGGTGGATCGCTTGATGACGCGGCAGGCAGCGGGCGAAGTCATTGATGCGGTGAAGGATCTGTCCGAAATATATCCACTCAAGGTTTTCCCCGACGCCGTTGGTGTGGGCGAGACCAATCGCGAGAACTTGCTGCTGTACGGCAACATGATCTTCAACGCTTTTGGACCACGTAACGAGCGTCTGCAAAAGTCAGCTGAGCTTGTGCAGCCCGTCACCGCATGGATCATGGCTCACTGCCAACGTGAAAACCTGCGGCCAGGTGGATTTGGCGATCTGATTTACCAAGCGGCCGACGCCGGAGAGATCACCCATGAGGAAGCGCCCCTGCTGGTGAGATCCTTCCTCTCTGCTGGAGTGGACACCACCGTTAACGGTATCAGCAACGCGATACTGTGCTTGGCGAACTATCCCGAGCAATACGCCAAGTTGTGCGCCGACCACTCCTTGGCTCGCCCCGCGTTCGAGGAGTCCTTACGCTTGGAATCGGCGGTACAGACTTTCTTTCGAACCACTTCCAAAGACACAGAGTTGTTTGGTGTGCAAATCCCCAAAGACAGCAAAGTTGTCACCTTCCTCGCGGCAGCTAACCGAGACGAACGGCAATGGCCAAACCCCGACAGCTTCGACATTCAGCGCCGCCCAGCGGGTCATATGGCATTTGGCTCCGGCATCCATGGCTGCGTGGGGCAGGTCGTGGCCCGGCTCGAAGGTGAGGTGGTGCTTACCGCACTGGCTAAACGCATCTCGCGCATTGAGCTGGTCGGTACGCCGCAGCGCCGCCTCAACAACACGCTGCGTGCAATGGCTTCCATGCCGGTGCGCCTGACTCCTGCCTGATCGGACATGTACATGGTGAACGTTATCTTGATTGATGTCAGTGGCCTGAGTCGAACGCTGCAGGTGACTGAAGGCCAGAGCCTGATGCAGGCCGCAGTGTCGGCCGGTGTTCATGGCATTGTGGGAGAGTGCGGCGGGTCTGCGATGTGCGCGACCTGCCATGTGTATGTGGATGGGGCGTTTTCCGACCAACTTCCCACTCCTTTAGAGACCGAATTAGAGATGTTGGAATGCACCGCCAGCGAGCGGCTGACCAACAGCCGCTTGGCCTGCCAGATCAAAATCTCGGCAGTGCACGAGGGCTTGCTGGTGCGGCTACCTGAACGGCAATAGTTTTCACTTTTAGCTGTCCAGATTCATCCCATGAGCAAGCTCTCACCCGCCTCAGTTCTTTCGCGCAAACCTTCATCCAAGGTGAAAGACAAAACGGCGGTGGTTGATCTTGAGCGCTACGTACCAGCCTATTTGACATGGATCGCCAACAAGCTCTCAGGCGGTGCTTCTACCGCTTACCTGAACGCGTTCAACGTCGGGATCGAGACTTGGCGACTGCTTGTGCTGCTGGCAATCGAAAAGTCGCTTACGGCACAGGCAATTTCTCGCACCATTGGCATGGACAAATCTTCTGTGAGTCGCGCGTTCAAGAGCATGCAGTTGCGCGAGCTGATTACGATCGGCCTAGACCATGCTGATGGGCGACTGCGCGTCGCTACCATTACGCCTAAAGGCCGTGCGCTGCACGACGAGATCCTGGAATTGGCGATGGAGCGTGAACGTGCGTTTCTCAGTATCCTCAACGACAAAGATCGCGAGAGCCTGATCTGCTTGTTGCGCCGCCTCCACGACAACTTGCCAGTGGTAGAGAAAGCCACGCAAGAGTATCTTGCACTGCATTATCCGAAATCAGGTCGCCGGCGCGCAAACGTGGACAACACATGAGCGTTAACCAAATTGTTATCGTTGGGGGTGGTCACGCCGCCGCAGCTCTTTGTGTTGCCTTGTCCGAAGCAGGGCAAGGTCATCGCGTGCACTTGGTGAGCGAAGAGCAAGAGCTACCGTACCACCGCCCACCGCTGTCTAAAAATTTCCTTAAAAAATTAGATGAAACAATCGCGTTACATAAGGGGGCAGCTTGGTACGGCGAGCAGGGCATCCAAACCCACTTGAGCAACGCTGTAGTCCGTATAGACCGGCAAGCCCAAAAGGCGGTGTTGCGTTCTGGGGTTGCCCTTTCTTACCAGCACTTGGTCCTGGCCACCGGCACGCGAGCACGTACGCTCGATGCCTTGCCGCCATTTTTGACCAATGTACATGTGCTGCGCAATGCAGAACACGCCCGCAGCTTGCGCACCCGGCTGAACGAGATGGTGGCGGCAGGCCGACACCTCACGGTATTGGGGGGAGGCTTTATCGGACTTGAAATCGCCGCGTCTGCACGCCAGCTCGGCCTTGATGTCACAGTGCTGGAGGTCGCACCGCGCTTGCTGGGGCGCTCCGTTTCAGTGCAGCTAGCCGAACACGTTCTGGTGCACCACCTCAGTATGGGTACCAAGATGCAAATCAGCGCCCATATCGAGAACTATGAAGTGCGGGAAAATCATTTGCGCTCGATACAGGTGAACGGTAACCGCATGGCTATTGACGAGCTGATCCTGGGGATTGGAGCCATTCCTGAAACGCGACTGGCCAGCGACTGCGGTCTGACTGTGGACAATGGAATCGTGGTGGATGCTTGCATGCGCACATCCGATCCAGCAGTCATGGCCGTTGGTGACTGCGTTGCTTTTCCAACGTCGGATGGCGGGCGGATTCGGCTTGAGTCAGTGCAAAACGCAAATGACCAGGCACGTATAGCTGCAACAACGCTTCTTGGACGCGAAGAGCGATACGCACCCATCCCCTGGTTCTGGTCAGAGCAGGGTCCGATGCGTCTGCAGATGGCTGGCCTTTTGCCTCCCTCGTTTGAAACGGTGCGACGCTCTGGAACGAACGCCAGTAGCTTCACTTTGTTTCACATGGTCGGCGACAAACTTTTATGTGCAGAGTCAGCGAACGCTCCGTTGGACCACATGATGTCGCGCAAGTTGATAGAGACACGGGTGACGCTCAATCCAGCCACCCTGGTTGATCATTTGATCCCACTTAAGTCGTTTCTCGCTTGAGCCTTCAGGCGCTCTTGCTACGCCTCTTGCTACGCTTTACCAGCTAGAAACCCTGGTGGATGACCGAAGCGGCGATCGTTGGCTCCAACAGTCATCGCCAATGTGACCGTCCAACAGCTTATTTTTGTCACCCGAAAGAGGAAAAATAATCGGGATAGCAATCAGATGGATTTCAAATAGCTTCGTGGCGAATGTTTCAGCATGTTCGTCAGTGCTTGATCAATATTGAAAAGCCAGCCCCCTGATGAGA
>CAMARI010000060.1 GCA_945860515.1 Polaromonas sp. YR568 | reverse complement strand
GGCTGGAAAAGATGTTGGACGAGCGCGGCGCGTCATCGGCAACTCCAGCCGTCTTTCACTACGTGGTGGAAATGGACCCTGAAACAGGCTGGATGCCAGAACTCTCCAGCTGGTACGACACCGAACACATGCCCGGACTGGCCCTGGTTCCCGGCTGCGTGCGCGCCAGCCGTTATGTGAACCACGACCACGGCCCGCTGTCGCTGGCCTGCTACGACCTGGTCACCCAAGAAACCTTGGGTTCGCCACCCTGGCTGGCGATACGGGAAACCGAATGGAGCAGCCGCATGCGGCCGCGTTTTACCAACACCATCCGCACCATGTTTAATTTGATGACCAAGGCTAACCGTTAAAGACAAATGCTCTTCACGCTAGCCAGACGCACGCAGCCATGCGGCCGGTCGTACCGAAACCATTGCCATGCTTGCCTGCATCACGCCGGTGCGAAAAGAACTTGGACGGGTTAGCCACCGTGCACCAATCGGCGGTGCTGTTGTTGCCATGAATCTGCGCGATGCCCAAGGCCTTCAATCTCGCCCTGGCCAAGCCCGCCAGGTCAGCCAAAAACTTTCCTTTGCCGGTTGCTGCGAAAAATCGAGCAGCTTCGGGCTGACTGGCTTCAAACGCCGCCTTGACTTCAGAGCCGACTTCAAACGCCGTTGGGCCAATGCAAGGCCCCAGCCACGCTATTATTTCAGGAGCTGCTCGCGCATGTATTGATTGTCCTGGAGGCAGATTTGAACCCTGAAAAGCAGCAAAAACAGACTCCAGAACACCTTTTTCAGCTAATTTTCCGCTTGCATCAAACCCAGCCAGCCCGCGCCAGCCTGCATGGGCGGCAGCTACCGCCGTGCCGTCCGTGTTGGTCAATAGCACCGGCAAACAGTCTGCCACCATGATGCTGCAGGCCAGACCGCGCTGGGTCGTCACGCAGGCATCGGCTACCGTGCCGTCTGGGGTCGTGCTGCTCAACTGTTCAACGCCAACACCGTGCACCTGTTCTAAAAACACAGCCTGCGCCCCAATCGTTTTTTGCAACATGGCGCGGTTGGCTAACACATGCTCAAGCACATCGCCGACGTGGTCGCCCAGGTTCATGCTGTGCCAAGGCGCGCTGGAGTAGCCCCCAGCGCGGGTGGTCAGCAACGCTTTCACATGGGCCGGTGCTGGCCAGTTGGGTATCAGCCAATCAGGATGCGTCAAGCCTCAAAATCCGGGCAGCTGCTGGGCTGCCCTTTTTGGAATGCGGGCAGCTTCATGCAGGCTTCGTGCACGGCCAGGGTACGGGGCAGGCCGTCAAAGTTCACATCAAAGCGCTGGGCATTGAAAATTTGCGGCACCAGGCAGCAGTCCGCCAGGGTTGGGGTATTGCCGTAGCAGTAGGTAGACGCAGGCATCTGGCCGAGTTGTTTTTCAAACGCGACGAGGCCTTCACGGCACCAATGGCGATACCAGGTATTTTTGGCATCGTCTTCGACTTTGAGTTCTTTGACCAGGTATTTGAGAATGCGCAGGTTGTTGAGTGGGTGAATGTCGCAAGAAATGGACTGAGCCAGCGCACGCACCTTGGCGCGGCCCAAGGCGTCTGCCGGCAGCAAGGCTGGCGTGGGGTGCTTGTCGTCCAGGTATTCAATGATGGCCATCGATTGCGAGAGCTTTTGCCCATCGATTTCCAGCAGCGGCACCAAGGTGTCGACTGACAAGTCCGCATAGGGTGGCTTTTTATGATCACCACGGGGAAGATGCACGGCCGCATAGTCGTAAGGCAAGCCCTTCAATTCAAGCGCAATACGAACGCGAAAAGATGCCGATGAGCGAAAGTAGGAGTGGAGTTTGAGGTTTTCAGTCATGACCGAAGCATAAACCGAAACCCCCGATTTTGAAGGGCGCGGCCTGACGGCGGGATCACAATCGCCTGTGCGACTGCGGCAGCTAGCCGGCCCCGCTACGATGCATCTTTGTCAAAAACTCTACTCAACGGAGACACCCTCATGAGCGCCATCACACACCTTAAAAATCGCCAATGTCGCCTGGCCAGCCGCCCCGTTGGCTTGCCAACTCCCGCCAACTGGCGCTTTACCGAAGAAGCGGTCGCTGAGCCCGCCGCCGGTGGTGTGCTGGTTAAAACGCTGTACCTGTCACTGGACCCGGCCATGCGCGGCTGGATGAACGAAGGCAAAAGCTACATTGCGCCGGTGGAGATCAACGCCGTGATGCGGGCTGGCGGTGTGGGTCAAGTGATTGCGTCCAACAACCCCGCCTTTGCCGTGGGTGACTATGTGAATGCGGGCTTGGATGTGCAGGAATATTGCCTGATCAGCCAGGAGAACATCAAACGCAGCGGCATGTTCAAGATTGACGCCAGCTTGGGGCTCACCACCTGGACCAATGTGCTTGGCATGCCCGGTATGACCGGTTTTTTTGGCCTGACAGAAGTCGGCCTGCCCAAGGCGGGCGAAACCGTTGTTGTGTCAGGCGCAGCAGGCGCTGTGGGCCAAACCGTGGGGCAAATTGCCAAGCTCAAGGGCTGCCGCGTGGTCGGAATTGCGGGCGGCAAAGCCAAGTGTGACTGGGTGGTCAACGAGCTGGGCTTTGACGCCTGCATTGACTACAAAAACGCCGACGTGCGTGCGGGGCTCAAAGAGCATTGCCCCAAAGGCGTTGACATTTACTTTGACAACGTGGGCGGTGAGATTCTGGACATGGTGCTGGCCAAAATCACTCGCGGTGCTCGGATCATCATTTGCGGTGCCATCAGCCAATACAACAACACCACACCCATCAAAGGCCCGGCCAACTACCTGTCGCTGCTGGTCAACCGCGCCCGGATGGAAGGCATTGTGGTGTTTGACTACGCCGACCGTTACCACCTGGCCGTCAACGAGATGGCCGGCTATCTGAAAGCGGGCACCATGAAGAGCAAAGAAGACGTGGTGCAAGGCATTGAGAACTTCCCACAGGCGCTGCTCAAGCTGTTTAATGGTGAAAACTTTGGCAAGCTGGTATTGCACATCAGCAGCGAATAAGCTGGCGTTCAGCCCCTATTTTTTAGGGTAAATCCGCGCCAGCCCCACAAACATGAGCGCCCCCAGCACCAGCACGCTGGCCGCGATCTGCAGGGCCAGATTAAAGCCCTGCCCCACTGTGGCGCTGCGGCTAAGCAGCCAAGCCGCTAACGGCGGTCCGGCGATTTGGCCCATGCCATAGACAGCAGTGAGCAGGCCCATGTAGCTTGGCGCACTGTGGGGCTTGAGGCGCCTGACCTCCTGCATGGCAAAAAATGTGATGGCAGTAAAGGGCATGCCCAGCAGCAGGCTGCCGAGCGCAAAACCCAGCGGCGTGGGCACCCAGACGGTCAAAATGACGCCGATGGCTTGCATGATGTAGCAGGCGGCCAGCACATAACGCAAATCACCTTTGAGCGAGATGCGGGTCGACAGCCAAGCCCCCACAATCACCGCCAGGCCAAAGAGCGGCCAAAACAAGTCCAGCCAGGCCGAACCCGGCATGACCTGGCGGGCAATCACCGGTAAAAAAGTGGCGGTGATGATGTAGCCCAAGCCGTCCAGACCATAAGCGATGGCCAGCCAGAACATATGCCAGCGGCTGGCAAAAGAGGTCCGAGCCGGCTGTGCCGCCAAACTGGAAGCAGCACCGTCGGCAGGAGCAAGCGCCGCGGATGGCAGCTTGATGTCCAGCTTCATGGAGAACGTGCGCCAGGTGATGGCCGTCAACACGCAGGCCAGCACCCCAAAAATCAGCCATCCGGCAGCGGCCTTCGAGTGCAGCGCCACCATGCCACTGGCCAGTACCCCGCTGAGCGCTATGCCTGCCCCCGGGCCGCTGTACATGATGCCGCCAAGATGGCCGGCCTGGCGCTCGCCAAGTCGCGCCAGACACCAGCCCGAGGTGAACACAAACACAAAGGCACTGGCCACACCCGCCGCAAAACGTAGCCACGGCCAGAGCGCGGGCAGCTGCAGCGCCATGCCAAGCGTCAAAACGCAGGTCGCCACCAAGCCGCCACGGAGCCAGGTGGTAGCGAGTACAGGCGGGAGCGATATAAAACGCGACCAGATCAGCGGCTGGAAGGTGCACAGCAGCGCGCCGACCAGATAGCCCAGGTAGTTGGCGCTGGCCAGCCAGCTGGCACCGGGCAAGTCGACCACACCGTCGGCCAGCATCATGGGCAGCAGCGGCGTGAAGGCAAAGCGGCCAATCCCCATGGCGGTGGCCAGCGCCAGCGCGCAGGTAATGGCTATGACTCCAGGGCTGACCGAGCCGCGCTGCAGAGCGCTGGAACGCACAACTCCGCTCAAGGTTTCAAAACCAGAGCGATGCGCCTTTGAACACGCACAGCCTTGGGGGCGTTGCCGCTGGACTCTGACATCGTCTAATGGGGCTCTAAGAGGTTAATTTATAAGGACTTATTTTTTGGTGGATGTTAGGTTTCACACCTAAATTTCACACCTGATCATTGCTCCCCATTCGGGGATAGTCTGCCTTGAAGAGCTTGTAAATAATCTATTCGGGTTCATGATCAGGTCCCCATCAACTGAAAGACCGTCAAGACCGAGTTCATTCTATCCCTGTTGAATCTCGATATTTGCGCCGATGTGACCCTGACTGGCGGGTCAAGCCTTTCGTCCATGTATGCGGTGATAGACGATTGCGCTGACACGCCCCAGTGTCAGCGAAAGAGCCAAGGCAAGCCATGCAAAGTCGCCATGCCAATCCCCAGCGTCACCAGCATGTTCCCACGTGTCAGGGCTGCTGCTATCACAGCTGCCACGGCAGCGGCGTAACGGGGCCAGTAGGCCAGCCCGGCAACCTCGGCGCCCAAGGCGCCGTTGACGATAGCAACACCGCTGAAAACAATCGCCGCAAAGATGGCGGGTACCATGAGTTTGAGCGTTCGGTCCAGCCAGGCAGGCATGTCACGGTCTCCAAACAGGCCGATGAACGAGTAGCGGATGAGAAATGTTCCTAAAGCCAGGCCAAGCACCAGCCCCCAACTTTCAAACGTGCTCAAAGTTGTCATGTAGGGCGCTTGGTCCATTTTTGCGTCAACATCCCAGCGCTCAAGCCTGCAAGGCAGGCTGCAATCAGACCCAGCTTGAGCGGCAGTGCAAACAGCAACACACTGGCCATCCCGCCCACCAGTGCCGCCGCGCCCATGGGCAGGCTGCGAATGGAGGGCGTGGCCACCGCAATAAAAGACAGCGGAACGGCAAAGTCAAGCTGCCAGCTGGGCGGCACGATATTGCCTGCAAACACACCAATTGAACAAAACAGCACCCAGCCCAGCCAGCAAACGGTACTGCAGCCAGCGTAGTACGCCATCAGATGCTTGTCGTATGGATGCGACTCCTGTCTGCCCTGGACAAAAGCAAAGGTGTTGTCCACGATGAAGGCAGCCACCAGCATGCGCTGCGTCTTGCCCAGATGGCGCACCTTCGAGGCCATGGCTGCGCTGTATACCGCCATGCGCAGATTGATGACGCAGCCTGACAAGACTGCAATCCAGAGCGATGCGTTGCCCTGCACAAACTGCAGCAGCACGGCCTGTGAGGACCCGCCATAAACCAGTGCCGGCAGCGCCAGCGACGCACCTGTCGTCAGCCCGGCGTTGACAGAAGCCACGCCGCACACCATACCAAACGGAACATAGGACGGAATCACCATCAAGGTGTCGCGAGCACCGCTGGTAAAGGCCGCGCGAGCTGCTGGGGCGGCCAAAGCCTGACTGAAAAACATCGTCTGATTCTGACACGCCTGACTGTGCCGCCATCACGGCGATGGCAAAAGACGCATCAGTTTTCCGTTGCTGCTGTCTGTCAGCACATACAGCAGGCCGTCCGGGCCCTGGCGCACGTCGCGGATGCGCGCACCCTCCTCGCTGATCAGCTTGCTTTCGCGCAGCACCTTGCCGTTGTTCGGGGCAGACAGCTCGATGCGGTTCAGGTAGGCAAACTTGAGTGAGCCGACAAACAGGTTGCCCTGCCAAGCTTTGCCGTAGCGGTCGCTGGTCAAAAAAGCCATACCAGACGGGGCAATGGACGGCGTCCAGTGGTGCAGGGGTTGTTCCATGCCTGCTTTGGCGGTCAGGCCTTCACCAATCTTGCCACCGCCATAATTTTCGCCATAAGTGATCACCGGCCAGCCGTAATTGGCACCTGCTTTGGGCAAATTGATTTCGTCACCGCCCTGCGGTCCGTGCTCGTGCATCCAGAAGCTGCCGTCCGGCGCCAGCGTCGCGCCCTGTGGGTTGCGGTGGCCATAGCTCCATATTTCGGGCAAAGCGCCAGCCCGCGCAACGAAAGGGTTGTCTGGCGGCACGCTGCCGTCCTTGTTGATGCGGATGATTTTGCCGTGGTGGTTGTTCAAAGTTTGGGCATCAGGCGCGCGGGAATAACGCTCACCCAACGCCAAAAATAGTTTGCCGTCGGGTTTGCCGTTCAGACCGGGTAAACGGCTCTCCACCATTCGGCAACCAAAATGCAGGCTGCTGACAAATTTGGGCTTTTGGCTAAAGATCACTTTGACGTTGTCCAGACGCGCGTGATCAGCGCTCAACGTCGCGCGCGCCAGGGCGGTGCTGTTGCCGTTGTTGTTGGGTGATTGTTCTGAAAAACAAAAATACAGCGTCCGGTTGCTTGCAAAGTCAGCGTCCAGAATCAGGTCCAGCAAACCGCCCTGCCCGCCGACGGCAACGCCTGGCAAGCCTTCCACCGGCTTGCCGATCCGGCCATCCGGCTCGATGACCCGCAATTGCCCGGAACGCTCCGTCACCAAAAAGCGCCCGTCGGGCAAAAATGCCACCGCCCACGGATGTTGCAGACCACTAGCGACTGTCTCTGACCGAACGCCTTGGGCAAGCGCTGAATGGAAAAGACCTGAAATTGCTATTAATAACATAGCTGCTTGCACTTTTATCCATTGGCCTGGAGGCATATTTGATGGGTAAGAATCGGGGTTTAGAGGCATTTTTGACACCGCAGGCGTATGAAACAGGCTCAAGACTATCCCACAAGCAGAGTCGCAAATGGAGTTGTGGAAGCTAATGACTGATCGTGTGTGGCAAGCTATTGCGAAGCAAGCACAAGAGCAAAAACAGATTGATGCTTACTCAACCAAGCAAAACCAAAGAAACTACCTCCCACCCGGATTTGCTGGTGGGTAGGCGGCTTGTGGATACGCAGGCTGCTGTTGCGCTTGCGGATATGCTTGTGGATACGCAGGCTGCTGTTGGGCTTGCGGATATGCTTGTTGTTGATACTGCTGGTTGTCGTAAGTGGGTTGAACTTGCTGTGCACGCGCAGCTTGCGTCACACTCATAACTTGAATGCTAGATGCCGCCTCTTTAGCAAGGGATCCATAAATTTGTGCGGCCATCTCTGGCTTACCCGCTTCCTTGAACTCGATCATTGAATCAAGCGCATTCATAAAGTATGAAGAGTCTGAGGTTCCAAGCCAAGAAGCTCGATTTGAGTTGATCACAACAAGTTTTTCAACAGAGCAAGCTGTTAGGTTTTGGGTAAGCCAACGTTTTGCTTGATTTGCTCTTTCGATGGGTTCGTGAATAGACAATCCGATGTGTCTGAACTCTGAAATAAAGCAATTAAAGGCGGGCTCTGTTTTCGCTGCTTTTTTTTTGGTTTGAGAAAAAGCAATATTTACAGTACTGGTTAAGACCAAGAAGATGGCTATAAAACGAGCTAAATTATCCATACGCAACTCCCGTAGTTGATACCTGCTTGTCAAAAATTTAATTTAACATCAACAACACAGCAAGTATTTTTTTCTATAGTGATCCATTCGGCATGAACGGAATTTTCTTTAGCGACTATACATGCTTGCAACTTCATTAAAATCGGATTATTTTTTTACAAATCAATGACTTACCGTCACTTTCAAGAAACAGCTTGAGGTTGACTTTCACACACTGTTTCAAGTATCCTACGGGTTATGCGTTCTAAACCTACTTTGATAGCCTTCGCAACGGCCTTGCTTTTAGTGGCAAACGCCCATGCAGCGCCTCCTCAGAACGGTGATGACCTTGATAAGTTCCTGGCTGAAAAAGGCCTCCTCAGCCAGTTTGACCAGGTGCGGCAAAACGTCAGCAGCAAGGCTTCAGAGCTGGTCGTCAATGCCATGGGTTTTTTGGGTGTGCCCTACAAGCGCGGTGGTAACGCGGTGGAGACCGGCTTCGACTGCAGTGGCTTTGTGCGCTCCATGTATGAGCAAACCATTGGGCTGATCTTGCCGCGCCGCGCTGAGCAGCAAGCCGCCGTGACCCAAAACATTGAGAAATCCGAACTCAAACCGGGTGACCTGGTGTTTTTCAACACCATGCGTCGCGCTTTCAGCCATGTGGGTATTTATGTGGGCGAAGGCCGGTTTATCCATTCACCCAAGCCAGGCGCTGAAGTTCGGGTTGAAAACATGAGCGTGGACTACTGGGCGCGCCGCTTTGATGGCGCGCGGCGTGTGCAAACTGCTGCGCCGCCTGCCAACGACTAGCTGCTCAGTCAGCTTTCACGCCGGCGTCCTTGTCTGGATGACCACGCCTGGGCAGATCCACAAGCATGCGGTGAAGGTCAGCGGGTAAAGACGTTGTTTCTTGGCAGGCGGCAAATCCGTGTAACCGCAATGCGTTACTCAAGCGGCCATGTAGATGGCTGGGTGAAAAATGATGACCCACGATAACGATTGGCAAACGCCCTTCCTGGCTGGTGACCGTGGAGGCATGCCAATCAATAATAATATGTGTGCGTATATGCCCCCCACTTGAGGCGCAGCAAACTCTTGCCATAGACCAATGAGGCTATGGGTTTGGAGCACGTCACACACCTGTGCGCAGACAAAGAGAAAATGATCAGCCTAATTCAGTCACTTCAATGACCCAGCAGACCCAAGCTCCCACCACTTCGCCTGCTCTTGACTCAGTGCAACGCCGCCTGGTACAGGTGCTGTTTGTCGGTGTCTTCATGGCGGCGCTTGATTCAGCCATCGTCGGTCCAGTGCTGCCTGCATTGCGTGCGGCCTTTGGTATCGACAACCGCACCGCAGGACTGCTGACCACCGTGTTTGCCCTGAGTTCGATGTGCAGCACGGCGCTGATGGCCTACTTCAGCGACCGCCATGGCCGCCGTCCGGTGTACCTGGTCAGTGTGGCACTTTTCGCCATCGGCTCGCTGTGCATCGCCGCCGCCCCCAGCTTTGACCTGCTGCTGGTCGCCCGTGCCATCCAGGGCATAGGCGCAGGGGGCATTGCGCCGGTCGCCAGCGCGGTGATTGGTGATGTGTTCACCGCCGAGCGGCGGGGCCGCATTCTGGGGCTGATTGGTGCCACCCACGGCATGGCCTTTGTGCTCGGGCCGCCACTGGCTACCCTGCTCACCTCCACGCTGGGCTGGCGCTGGCTTTTTTTGGTGAATATTCCGGTCGCTCTGGTCGTGCTGTGGTGGGGCGCCCGCAGCCTGCCAGGCCAGCGCACCGACGCGGCACCGGGGCCGATTGACATCGGCGGCATTGCCGTGACTTTGTTGTTTCTGCTGTGTTTGGTCATGGGCAGTTCGCGCCTACCGGACTCGGCCACCGGGCTGCTGCTGTGGCCCTGGTTTCTGGCTGCCAGTGGCGTGCTGCTGGCCGCACTGGTCATCATTGAAAAACGGCAGGCCCAAGCGCTGATCCCCATTGAGCTGTTTGCCAACCGGCAACTGGCTTATACCTACGTGCTAACGCTGGGCGTGGGCTTTTCCATGGGCGGCATTGTGTTTTTGACCTCCATCGCCACGCTGGCTTATGGGGTCAGCGTTGAGAACGCGGGGCTGGCACTGCTGCCTTTGGTGTTGTGCTCCATGGTGGGCTCGATGGCGGCAGGAAGGCTGCTGAACCGTTTGGGTGCCCGCAACATGGTGATTTTTGGTTTTTCTCTGTTGACGCTGGGCTACCTGCAAAGCGCAGTGCCGCAGACCGGCCTGACCGCCTTCGTGGTGGCGTCTGTGCTGGTCGGTATTGGCCTGGGTGTGGTGGTCAGCGGCGCGCTGCGCTCGATAGCGATTGATGAGGCACCGCCAGCCCTGCGCGGCACAGCCCAAGGGCTGATCAATATTTTTAATGCGGTGGGAACGCTGTTGGCGGTGACCTGCATCAGCGCCATTGCTGACTTTGAAGGCGGCGGGCTGACCGGCTTTAGCCACGCCTATCTTGCCGTGGCGTTGAGCATGCTGGTGATGCTGGTGGTGGCGTTTGGGCTTAAAAAGAAGCCAACCGCGTCCGTGGCCGGGACTAGTCCTTCGGTTGGCACAACATCCTCAAAGTCAGGCTAGCCTTTTGACGTGGAGCCTGGCCTTGTTGCGCCCGCAACCATCTCAGGCAGCTTGGCGAATGCGCATGTCAATGTGAAGTCCAGCAGCACTGGCCATGTTGACCAGCGCGTCCAGCCCGAACAGATTGATCTTGCCGCGTATCAAATCCGAAATGCGTGGCTGCGTGACCCCGAAAAGCTGCGCGGCTTGTGCCTGGCTCATTTTGGTTTGGGCAAGGTGGCTCTTCAGCGCAGTCATTAAGGCGGAGCGCAGCTTCATATTTTCTGCCTCCTGCGGCGTGTCTTCGATGGCTTCCCAGACACTGGCAAATCGTTGATTGCTCATTAGCCCAACTCCTTTAACAAATCGCGGTATCGCTTCGCTGCCAAGTCCAGATCCGCCTTACTGGTCTTCTCCGTCTTCTTCTGAAAACAGTGCAGCACATAAAGGGCGTCGGCAAACTTGGCGATGTAAATGATTCTGAATGCTCCAGAGGCATCTCGAATCCGAACTTCTTTCACCCCCTGGCCCACGGTGTTCATGGGCTTCCAATCATCCGGGTCCTGACCGTTTTGCACCTGGTCGAGTTGATGACCAGCATCGCGCCTTGCCGCTAATGGAAGGCATCGCAAGTCATGTAGGGAGCTTCCCCGAAACTCGACCGGCTTCAAATCAGTCTTTTTGAGCTTATACAAAGTTTTGTATTTATGCAAGATAGTTCGCGTCACCTAAACAACTTCTGTCTTCTAGCGAGACGAGTCTGCTCTGCAACAGGTCGTATGCCGACACCCACACCGCAGCCCTACCCGTCACCCGCCGGGCCAAACATCAAACTACTTATCCACCCGCACCCAAGTCTGCGTTTTCCCCAACATAGGCGAGCCGATGTAGCCGCGCACCTCCATCTTTTTGCCCCCGTCAATCGGTGTGAAGCGCACGCTGAATTCTTTGCCGTCGTTGGGGTCGAGGATCTTCCCGCCTTCCCACACGTCTTTGCCGTCCAGCTTTTTGCCACCGCGGATGACCTCCAGCCCCTGGGTTGGTTTGCCCTTGCGGTCGTCGGCGCATTTGTCACAGGTCGCTGAGGCCCCGGGCGGAACGATGATGTTTTTTTGGATGACGCCCGACAGGGTTCCGGCAGCATTCAGCTTGATCGCGATTTCAGCCGCGGGGTTGCCGCTCGCCTCGTCAATCGGATTCCACACGCCCAGCGGCGAAAGCTGTGCCTGCGCTTGCGCGCACAGCAACAGGCTCGACAACACCACACCCGATAAGACCGACTTTTTCATGTTTGAAATCTCTTGCAAGTTGTTGAAATGGATACGAACCGTTTGACTTGCCAGCAGCCAATGGCTGCTGGTTCGCCGGTATGAGTATATCCAACACGTAACAATATGTTTTCATAAAATGCGGGCATTGAAGGCTGCGCTGGCGAGTTCTTTGTTGCCTTGCAACTTGCCTGCAATCACTTCAGCAGCCACATGCCCCTCGTGCACCGCCTTGTGCGCCAGCATGGGCTGGCTGATGATGCCGCCAATGGCGAAGAAATGCGCCTGGTTAGTGCGCATCTTCCTGCCGTTGGGCGTGCGGTCTTTTCGGCTTTCAGCCCATCACCGTTAATGACCCAATCGCCAACTGATACGCAAATCAATGGGCGAACGCTATGATGATCACATCAACCATTTCACGCTGTCGACATGTCCAACCTGGCCGAACAAATTCGCGAAGCACTGGCCATGTTTGCGCGCAGCGGCACGGAGCCAGCATTGATTGGTGGCTTAGCAGTGGTTGCGCACCAGGTAGTGCGCGCCACCAAGGATGTGGATTTTCTACTGGAGGCAGAAGCGGCGGACAGAGTGCATGATGCGCTGCTGGATCTAGGCTACCAGTGCCTGTACCGCAGTGAAAACGCCGCCAACTATGTGCGAGCAGCAGAAGGGCTGGATTTGCTTTACGCGCATCGCCCACTTGCGCGCCGCTTGCTGGCGCAGGCGTTAACGCGCGAAACCCCCATGGGCCGTATGCGCATCGTCAGCGTCGAAGGGCTTATAGGCTTCAAACTACAAGGCTTCGTGAACGACGCAACGCGAACACGCGACCTGGACGACATTCGGGCACTGTTCAAAATACACCGCGCTTCGCTCGATATGGATGAGTTGCGTGACTACTTTGCCTTGTTCAACAAGCCGGAACTTCTCAATGAACTCCTTGGGTAACACCTATACCAATACTGAAGTGGCGCTAGACCAAGCCAATGCAGGTGTGGTGTTGGCGCGCGAAGCGGGAGTTCCCTTTCAGCCGCCGCTGGGCAACACCTCTGGGATCGACCCCATCGCTGAGTGGTTGAGCCTGATGGAGGTTGTGCAAATGCTTTGCCCTGTATGGCCGGTGCGTGACAAGCCTATGCAGGGCGACCATTGGCGGCTGTGACACTGGCCGAACTATTGGCTCAGTAGGTTGGGGCTGCGTAGTAAATGTTTTGTAGCATGTTAATTTCTTGCCTGCGTGATCACTTTGCAAGTCCATGCCATTTCGGTAATCACCATCAAAATAAGCCCCATTGCCGTGCAGCCGCACCTCTTGCCGGTTGATGTGTCTTTGCAAGACTTGACCCTCGGGGCTTCCGATAGATCTCAAAGTCGGGTGTCGCTTGCGCCGCCAGATCCCAGCCTGCTGGCTCGAAACAACTATTGCCGAGCCGACGGGCAGCAAAAAGCCCGAACCGTTGCCAGTTCGGGCTCTCTGTGTTCTGGTTGCAGGAAGGTCTACTTGCGCACCGGGGGCAAATCCGTGCAACTGCCATGCGCCACCTCCGCCGCCATGCCGATGCTCTCGCCCAGCGTGGGGTGCGGATGAATCGTCTTGCCGATGTCCACTGCATCTGCGCCCATCTCAATGGCCAGCGCGATCTCGCCAATCATGTCGCCCGCATGCGTGCCGACCATGCCGCCACCCAGGATTTTGCCGTGGCCATGAGCCTCAGGGCTGTCGTCAAACAGCAGCTTTGTCACGCCTTCGTCGCGGCCGTTGGCAATCGCGCGGCCTGAGGCTGACCAGGGGAACAGGCCTTTTTTGACCTTGATGCCTTGGGCCTTGGCCTGATCTTCTGTGAGGCCGACCCATGCCACTTCTGGGTCGGTGTAGGCGACGCTCGGAATAACGCGGGCGTTGAAGGCTGCGCTGGCGAGTTCTTTGTTGCCTTGCAACTCGCCTGCAATCACTTCTGCAGCCACATGCCCCTCGTGCACCGCCTTGTGGGCCAGCATCGGTTGGCCGACGATGTCGCCAATGGCAAAGATGTGCGGCACGTTGGTGCGCATCTGGATATCGACGTTGATGAACCCGCGGTCTGTGACGTCAACGCCGGCTTTTTCAGCGGCAATCTTTTTGCCGTTGGGCGTGCGGCCTACGGCTTGCAGAACCAGGTCGTACACCTGCGGCGCGGGGGCTGTGCCGCCCTGCTCTGCCGACTCAAACGTCACCTCAATGCCTTCAGGCAAAGCGCGTGCGCCTACCGTTTTGGTTTTTAGCATGATGTTGTCAAAGCGCGGGGCGTTCATCTTTTGCCAGATCTTGACCAGGTCGCGATCCGCGCCCTGCATCAGGCCGTCCATCATTTCGACCACGTCCAGGCGTGCGCCCAGCGTGCTGTAGACCGTGCCCATCTCTAAACCGATGATGCCGCCGCCCAAAATCAACATGCGCTTGGGGACTTCTTTCAAGGCCAGCGCGCCGGTGGAGTCCACCACGCGTGGGTCCTTATCGAGCCCATCCTTCTGCATGAAGGGCAAGCGCACGGCCTGGCTGCCTGCGGCGATGATGCAGTTTTTAAACTGAACGGTTTGGGTTTTGCCGGTTTTTTCCTGACCCTGCGCGCCGCTGGTTTCTGCCACTTGCAAATGATTCGGGCCGACAAACTGACCCACGCCGCGCACGGTGGTCACTTTGCGCATTTTGGCCATGGCCGCCAAGCCGCCAGTGAGCTTGCCAATGACTTTGTCTTTGTGGCTGCGCAGCATGTCGATGTTGACTACTGGAGGGCCAAACTCAATGCCCAGCGCGCCGAGGTGGCTGACTTCGTCCATCACGGCGGCCACATGCAGCAGCGCCTTGGAGGGAATGCAACCAACATTCAGGCAGACGCCGCCCAAGCTCGCGTAGCGCTCCACCAAAATGACTTTGAGCCCTAGGTCGGCAGCGCGAAACGCGGCACTGTAGCCGCCGGGGCCCGCGCCGAGTACCAGCAAGTCGCAGTCCAGATCAGCCGTGCCAGCAAAGCTGCTGGCGCTGGGGGTGGCAGCAGGGGTTGCCACAGATGCTACGTTTTCAGGAGCTGCCTGCCCATGTTTTGCTTGGTCTACAGTCACTTGTGATGGTGAACTTGAAGCTGAAATTGAGGC
>CAMARI010000059.1 GCA_945860515.1 Polaromonas sp. YR568 | reverse complement strand
CTTACTTTTTTCGAGTTACTACTTAACCCGCATCCCCGGCATCGCACCGGGCAGCGGTTCCAGCACATAAATCCCCGGTTGTAGCTTTTCATCGCTGTGGCTTGCAGCCAGCACCATGCCTTCGCTGATGCCAAACTTCATCTTGCGCGGTGCCAGATTCGCAACCATGACGGTGTGTTTGCCGATCAGGTCTTCGGGTTTGTAGGCGCTGGCGATGCCGCTGAAGACGTTGCGCGTCTTGCCTTCACCCACATCCAGCGTCAGGCGCAGCAGCTTGACCGAGCCTTCAACCGTTTCGCAGTTGACGATTTTGGCGATCCGCAGGTCGATCTTGGTGAAGTCGTCAATGGAGATGGTGGGTGCTAACTCCTCACCGCCTGGCGTCAGTTTTTCCGGCTCGGGCGCTGCTGGGAGTTCGAACAAGGCATCGAGTTGCTCTGGGGTGACGCGCTGCATGAGGTGTTGGTAATCACCAACTTGATGGCCGACTGTCAAGGGAATCGCCGCGTTTGTGAAGTTCAAGGCGTCGCACTGCAGGAACTGCTCAATCGCTGTGGCCACACCGGGCATCACTGGCTTAAGGCAGGCAGCCATGACTCTGAAGCGCTGAATTGCCTCAGAGCTTTTTTCTGCCGCCAATTCAACATGGCCTTCTTTGACCAGTTTCCAAGGGGCGGCCGCATCAAAAAGTGAGTTCACGTTGTCTGCAAAGGTCATGACTTCGCGCATCGCTTTGGCGTACTCGCGTTGATCGAAATGATCCGCGACAAGTCGCAAAAGATCGGTTGACCTCATGTCTGGGGCTTCGCCGGAAGCGACCAATTTCCCATGAGGTAAAAACTTGGCTGCCCGACTGGCAATATTGACGAACTTGCCCACCAAGTCACTGTTCACCCGCAGCATGAAATCATCAGCATTGAAGTCAATGTCTTCATTCTTCGCATTCAACTTGGCAGCCAGGTAGTAGCGCAGCCACTCCGGGTTCATGCCCAGGCTCAGGTACTTGAGCGGGTCCAGGCCGGTGCCTCGGCTCTTGCTCATTTTTTCGCCGTTGTTGACGGTCAAAAAGCCGTGAACGTGAATTTTGTCTGGCGTTTTTCGGCCGCTGAACTTGAGCATGGCGGGCCAGAACAGGGTGTGGAAAGTCACGATGTCTTTGCCGATGAAGTGGTGCTGCTCCAAACCCTCTTGAGCCATGTAGGCATCAAAATTCTCGTTACGTTTTTCAAGCAGGTTTTTCAGCGACGCCAGGTAGCCCACAGGCGCATCGAGCCACACATAAAAATACTTGCCCGGCGCATCCGGGATTTCAATGCCAAAGTAAGGTGCATCACGGCTGATGTCCCAGTCACCCAGGCCTTCGCTTTTGCTGCCGTCAGGGTTGGTTCTGACGCTAAACCATTCTTTCACCTTGTTGGCGACTTCGGGTTGCAATTTCCCGTCTTGGGTCCAGCTTTGCAGAAAATCAACACAGCGCTGGTCTGACAGTTTGAAGAAAAAATGCTCTGAGCTTTTCAGCACCGGCGTGGCACCCGACAAGGCTGAATACGGCTTGATCAGATCCGTGGGCGCATACACCGCACCGCAGTTTTCGCAGTTGTCGCCATACTGGTCTGCGGTACCGCATTTGGGGCAGGTGCCCTTGATATATCGGTCGGGCAAAAACATGTTTTTTTCGGGGTCGAAAAACTGCTCAATCGTTTTGACATCGATCAGGTCATTGGCTTTGAGGTCACGGTAAATCTGCCGGGCCAATTCGTGGTTTTCGGGCGAATCGGTGGAGCTCCAGTTGTCAAAGCTGATGTGAAAACCGTCCAGGTATTCCTTGCGGCCCGCTGCAATATTGGCCACAAACTGCTGCGGCGTCACGCCGGCTTTCTCAGCGGCAATCATGATCGGTGCGCCATGCGCATCATCGGCGCCGACAAAATTGACCTGGTTGCCTTGCATGCGCTGAAACCTCACCCAAATATCAGCCTGGATGTATTCCATGATGTGGCCAATGTGAAACTTGCCATTGGCGTACGGCAGGGCGGTAGTGACAAAAAGTTGACGGGACATCAGTGGTGCTTTATTCGAGGGGAATTCGCCATTTTAAGTGTCTTGGCTACACTCGAAGGCTAACCGGAAATCCCAGCATGCCCACCCAAGACCAACTGCTCCAGGCACTCGCCGCCGTCATCGACCCCAACACGGGTCACGATTTTGTCACCAGCAAGTCCATCAAAAACCTGCACGTCACCGACGGTGACGTAGCATTTGATGTCGAACTGGGTTACCCCGCCAAAAGCCAGATCGCCGGCTTTCGCAAAAGCCTGATAGCTGCTGCCAAAAGCGTCGCTGGCGTTGACAACGTGTCCGTCAATGTGAGCGTCAAAATTGCCAGCCACAGCGTGCAGCGCGGCGTACAGCTTTTGCCCAACGTTAAAAATATCATTGCTGTGGCCTCTGGCAAAGGCGGTGTCGGCAAAAGCACGACGGCCGTGAACCTGGCTTTGGCGCTGGCGGCTGAAGGCGCCAGCGTCGGCTTGCTGGACGCGGATATTTACGGCCCCAGCCAGCCGATGATGATGGGCATTGAAGGCCGACCAGAGAGCGTGGACGGCAAGAACATGGAGCCGATGGAAAACTTCGGCATTCAGGTCATGTCGATTGGTTTTCTGGTCGCGCAGGACGAAGCCATGATCTGGCGCGGCCCGATGGCCACCCAGGCGCTTGAGCAGCTGCTCCGGCAAACCAACTGGCGCGACCTTGACTACCTGATTGTGGACATGCCGCCCGGCACCGGCGATATTCAGCTCACCTTGAGCCAGCGCGTGCCCATGACGGGCGCTGTGATCGTCACCACGCCGCAAGACATCGCACTGCTGGACGCCAAAAAAGGCATCAAGATGTTTGAAAAAGTCGGCGTGCCGATTTTGGGTATTGTTGAAAACATGGCGGTGCATATTTGCAGCAACTGCGGCCACACCGAACATATTTTTGGTGAAGACGGCGGCAAAAAAATGGCGGTGGACTACAAGATGGATTACCTGGGTGCGCTGCCGCTGGACATGCAAATCAGGCTGCAGGCTGACAACGGCAGGCCCACGGTAGTGGCGGACCCGGACGGTGACGTGGCCGGAATTTACAAGGCCATTGCCCGCAAAATGGCGATCACGGTGGCCGCAAAGGCGAAAGACTTTTCAGCCCGGTTTCCGACCATCAAGATTTCCAAAGACACCTGACACCTGACACCTGACACGTCAGCATGCCGCCATGAACCTGCTTGCCTCTCTGCGTTACCTGGCAGCACTAGACGAACACAAACACTTTGGGCGTGCGGCGGCGGCCTGTCACATCACACAGCCTGCGCTGTCAAACGCGTTGCGAGCGCTGGAAAAAGAGTTCGGTACCGCCATCGTCAAGCGTGGCCGGTCCTTTGGCGGCTTTACGGCTGAGGGTGAACGGGTGCTGGCCAGCGCCCAGCGCATGCTGCACGAGCGCGAGTTGCTGCAGCAAGACCTGAGCAGCGTGGCGGGTAAACCCCAAGGCACATTGACCATTGGTGCCGTGCCCACCGCCATACCGCTGGCGGCGCGATTTTCAGCCATGCTGCATCTGCGCCATCCGGGTATTTCGCCCGTGGTGCGCTCCATGAGTTCTGCCGAGCTTGAAAATGGCCTGGAAACGCTGACGATTGACATGGGGCTCGGTTATACCGACAGGATGGCGCGTTACAGCCCGCGTCTGCGCCATGTGCCTCAGTACACCGAGCATTATTTTCTGGTCCGCAAGGCAGGACAGGCGCATGCCGAACACATGCAGATGGGCCCCAAAATGACGTGGGCTGAGGCTGCCAAGCTGCCGCTTTGCTTGCTGACCCGGGAAATGTACAACCGAACCATTGTGGACCAGGCCTTTGTAGAAGCAGGCACCCCGGTCAAGGCAGTGATTGAAACCAACTCCATCATGACGCTGGCTTTGAGCGTGGTGGTGGGTGACGTTTGCAGCGTGTTGCCGAGTGCGCTGATAGGCGCCGTGCGCGGTTACCGCGAGCTTGAAGCGCTGCCGCTGGTCAGTCCAGACGTGAGAACCGCTATCGGTTTCATGATTCAGGGCGGTGATCGCACATCGCGCACGCTGGATGCCGCTTTGGCGATGGCTCAAGACGCGGCGTGGCTTCGGCATGCGGCGGCGCACAGTGGTTTGCTGGTGGTTTAAACGGTTCTTGACGACCTGAAGACCAGGGTGAGTAGTTACCCGTATATTTAGTTTTTGAATCGTGAGATGTCTCGATTCAATTTGACCGGTTTACCCACTCACCTGACACTCCGCTCAGCCTAAAAGGGTGGCGTTTGGCTGGGCTGCGGTGGGTATTCCGCGGGCTTGGGGGGTGAAACGTACGCTGCTCAGCGTGGCGAAATTTGTCGCTTAAACCTTCACACACCTACTTTCGCGGCACACCAAAATGAATCATCCTTTACCCCTTCACGAAGTCAAAGCAGTGGCCATCGCCACGATGGACGATTTGCGCGAGCGCATCAAGCGCAAAAGCAAACTCAAGGGGCGGCAGGCAGATGAGGTGTCCATCGATGAAGTTCGCGCCCTGATCGGCAACAAACCCGTCACCGGCCACAGGCGCGACTTGCTGATTGAGCATTTGCACCAGCTCAATGATGCCTACCGCGGCTTGCATGACAGGCATTTGGTGGCTTTGGCCAAAGAGATGAACATCCCGATGGCCGAGATCTACGAGGTGGCGACTTTTTATCACCACTTTGAGGTGCTGCGCGGTGACGACCTTGCGCCCGGCCTGACGGTGCGTGTGTGTGACGGCCTGGCGTGTGAGCTGGCTGGCGCACAGGATTTGCTGGCCCGATTAACTGCACTTTTGGGTGGTCAGGACGTTCGCGTGATGGCTGCGCCTTGTATTGGACGTTGTGAGCAGGCACCCGCAGCAGTGGTGCACCAGTGCCCAGTGCCTTTTGCGACACCAGAGGCCGTTTTAAAGGTGATAAATAGCGGCTTAACCCAGGAAAAACATGGGCAAGAAGCTACAGATTTTATAGCGTCAGAGTTTGCTGAGAAAAGTATTCCGGGTGAGGCAAAAGGCGCAACGCCGGGCCAAACCACGTACGAGATGTACCGTGCCAGCGGTGGTTATGCGCTGGCTGCGAGCATCGTCAATGGTGACGATGACATCGAACGCATCCTCAAGGCCATGGAGGATTCTGGGCTGCGCGGCTTGGGTGGTGCGGGCTTTCCCGCCGGACGCAAGTGGCGAATTGTGCGGGACCAGCCTGCACCGCGCGTGATGGCGGTCAACATCGACGAAGGCGAGCCCGGCACCTTCAAAGACCGTACTTACCTGGAGCGTGACCCCCACCGGTTTCTGGAAGGTTTGCTGATTGCCGCACGGGTGGTGGGCATAGATGCCTGCTACATCTACCTGCGTGACGAATACCACGGCTGCCGCGAAATGCTACAGGCCGAGATCGCCAAACTGCAGGCAGACCCGCCTTGCCATCTGCCCCTGATTGAATTGCGTCGGGGTGCCGGTGCCTACATTTGCGGCGAAGAGTCCGCCATGATTGAAAGCATTGAGGGCAAGCGCGGTGAGCCGCGCATGCGCCCACCCTACATTGCAGAGGTGGGCCTGTTTGGCCGGCCCACGCTGGCGCACAACTTTGAAACCCTGTACTGGGTGCGCGACATTCTTGAAAAAGGCCCGCAGTGGTTCTCCAGCTTTGGCCGCAATGGTCGCACCGGCTTGAGGAGCTTCAGCGTCAGCGGTCGGGTGAAAAACCCAGGCGTTAAATTGGCACCTGCTGGCATCACGGTGCAGGAACTGATTGACGAGTACTGTGGCGGCATGGTGCCAGGCCATGACTTTTACGCCTACCTGCCCGGCGGTGCTTCAGGCGGCATTTTGCCCGCCAGCCTGAATGCGATTCCCTTGGACTTTGACACGCTTCAGCCCTACGGCTGCTTTATTGGTTCTGCGGCGGTCATGATTCTTGGGCACCAAGACAAGGCCCGCGATGCTGCACTGAATGTGATGAAGTTTTTTGAACACGAAAGCTGTGGCCAGTGCACGCCTTGCCGTGTGGGCACCGCCAAAGCCGTCAAGCTGATGCAGGCGCCCAGGTGGGACGCGCAAACGCTGGAAGACCTGGCTGAAGTGATGGGCGATGCATCTATCTGCGGCCTGGGCCAGGCTGCGCCCAATCCGATTCGCAGCATTCAGAAATATTTTGCGTCAGAAGTCGGCGAAGCCGCAGTGACAGAGCACAGCATCCACGGAGAAGCATCATGAACGCGCCCACCAAGCTGGTTGAAGTTCTGCCGCAAACGGTGGCTTTCAAACTCGACGGCAACACCCTTCACGCTTACGAGGGCGAAACCATTCTGAAGGCTGCCAAGCGCCACGGCATCGCCATCCCGCATCTTTGCTACAAAGACGGCTACCGCGCAGACGGCAATTGCCGCGCTTGTGTGGTGGAGGTCAAGGGTGAACGCGTGTTGGCGCCCAGCTGCTGCCGCACAGCCACCGCCGGCATGGACGTGCAAGCCAACAGCCCGCGCGCCGTCAAAAGCCAAAAGATGGTGGTGGAGATGCTGCTGTCAGACATGCCCGATGTGGGCTACAAATGGAACGATGCGGACGGCATCGAAAAAAATCTTGGCCAGCACGGGGAACTCAGCGACTGGGCCGCGCGACTTGGCGTCACGGCTCGTCCCGAACTCAAAGCCCTGCGCCGCGAACAGCCGAAGGCGGACATCTCGCACCCGGCGATGGCTGTCAATCTGGATGCCTGTATTCAGTGCAACCGCTGCGTGCGCGCCTGCCGCGAAGAGCAGGTCAACGATGTTATTGGCTATGCCATGCGCGGCTCGCACTCTGAAATTGTGTTTGACCTGAACGATGCCATGGGCGACAGCACCTGCGTGGCTTGCGGCGAATGCGTGCAGGCTTGCCCAACAGGGGCGCTGATGCCCAAGACCCAAATTGGCACGCAGCTGGTGGATAAAAAAGTCGATTCAGTTTGCCCGTTTTGCGGTGTCGGTTGCCTGCTGACCTACAACGTCAAAGACAACGTGATCGTGAGCGTGGATGGCCGTGACGGCCCGGCCAATCACAGCCGCCTGTGTGTCAAAGGCCGTTTTGGTTTTGACTACGCAGCCAGCCCACAGCGCCTGACCAAACCCTTGATCCGCAAAGCCGGGGTGGCCAAAGACCCGGCGCTGCTGGAAAAGTTAAACCGCAACAGTGCTGACTGGTCGGAAGTGTTCCGCGAGGCAACATGGGAGGAAGCTTTGGATTTGACTGGCAGCACGCTCAAAAACCTGCGCGACACTCACGGTAAAAAGTCGCTGGCAGGTTTTGGCTCGGCCAAGGGCAGCAATGAAGAAGCCTATCTGTTCCAAAAACTGGTGCGTATTGGCTTTGGCAGCAACAACGTAGACCACTGCACCCGTCTGTGCCATGCGTCCAGCGTGGCGGCCTTGCTCGAAGGCGTAGGCTCTGGCGCAGTCAGCAACCAGGTCAACGATGTTGAGCATTCTGATCTGATTTTTGTCATTGGCTCGAACCCGACCGCCAACCATCCAGTGGCTGCCACCTGGATGAAAAACGCCGCACAGCGTGGCGCAAAAATTGTGCTGGCCGACCCGCGCATCACAGACATCGGCAAACACGCCTGGCGTACGCTGCAGTTCAAGGCCGATACCGACGTCGCCATGCTTAATGCACTGATCTATACGGTGATTGAGGAAGGGCTGGTAGCGAATGATTTCATTGCCCAACGTGCCAGCAATTTTGAAGCACTGAAAGAAAACGTCAAGTCCTATAGCCCCGAAGCCATGGCACCGATCTGCGGTATTCCAGCCCAAACGCTGCGTGAAGTGGCGCGTGAATTTGCCAAAGCCAAAGGCGCGATGATTTTGTGGGGCATGGGCATCAGCCAGCATGTGCACGGTACTGACAATGCGCGCTGCCTGATTGCGCTGGCAACGGTGACGGGCCAGATTGGCAAGCCGGGCTCTGGGCTGCACCCGCTGCGTGGCCAAAACAATGTGCAGGGTGCCAGCGACGCCGGTTTGATTCCCATGATGTTTCCCAACTACCAGCGGGTGGACGACAAGGCCAACCACAACTGGTTTGAGAAGTTCTGGAACGTCAAGCTGGACGACAAACCCGGTTACACCGTGGTGGAGATCATGCACAAGGTGCTGGCGCCTGACAGCGACCCGCACAAGATTCGCGGCATGTATGTGATGGGTGAAAACCCCGCCATGAGCGACCCCGACTTGAACCACGCGCGGCACGCACTGGCTAGCCTGGAGCATTTGGTGGTGCAAGATATTTTCATGACCGAAACCGCATGGCTGGCTGACGTGGTGCTGCCCGCCACGGCCTGGCCCGAGAAAACCGGCACTGTCAGCAACACTGACCGAATGGTGCAGTTGGGGAAACAGGCGATTGACCCGCCAGGCGATGCCAAGCCGGATTTGTGGATCATTCAGCAACTGGCGTATCAGCTAGGTTGTGGCTGGGACTACCAAGGTGAGCATTCGGGCGTGGCTGCTGTGTATGACGAAATGCGTCAGGCCATGCATGCGGCAATCGGCGGTATTACCTGGGAGCGCCTGGAGCGCGAATCCAGCGTGACTTACCCTTGCCTGAGCGCCGATGACCCAGGTTCACCCACGGTGTTCATTGACAATTTTCCAACCGAAGATGGCCGCGTCAAGTTGGTGCCTGCAGACATCATTGCAGCCAATGAACGGCCTGATGCAGACTATCCTTTCGTGCTCATCACGGGCCGCCAGCTTGAGCATTGGCACACCGGCAGCATGACGCGGCGTGCCACGGTGCTGGACGCGATTGAGCCCATGGCGACCGCCTCGATGTGCGGGGCTGATCTGGCTGAAATGGGGCTGACTGCGGGAGATGTGATCACCGTGCAGTCACGCCGTGGCGAAGTGGCCATTCATGTGCGCCGTGACGATGGCACGCCGCAAGGCGCGGTCTTCATGCCGTTTGCCTATCACGAGGCAGCCGCCAACTTGATGACCAATGCAGCGCTTGACCCGCTCGGGAAGATCCCCGAGTTCAAATACTGCGCAGTGGCCATTCGCCGTGGCGGCCAGCCTGCCGCCATGTCGGGCTACGGCACAGCTGCTTTGGCGGGCCGCTGAAAGCAATGCCAGCTGGCTTGCCGCTTACACTGGTGACATGTCTGATTTTTTGCTGCAATCGCCGGATAACGGTGACGCCGTCCCCCGGCCATGCCTGAACGTGGCTGTGGTCATGTTGCGCGAGCGTATTGACAACCGCTGGCAGCCCTGGCGGTGGTCGCTGGGTGATGTGGTACCGCACGAAGACGGCTTTGGAACGGAGCCGCGCCTGCTGGTCAAAAGTGATGCTGAAGAGCGGTGGCTGCATCCGGGCTTCAATGTCGAATTGCACCTGGGTGATGCCGAAGGGTACTACCTGAACGTCACCACAGCGCAGCCCTGCTTTTGGGTGGTTTGGCGCATGCAGGAAGTGGCTGCGTTGGCCGATGAGATAGCCGTTCCACAAATCGTGACTTTGAGCTATCACGACGCAGGGCGCTGGCTGGATGCGCAGGAGTCAGTCGAGCAGGTGCCCGCGCCACCGCACGTGGTGCAGTGGATGCAAGCGTTTGTCGACCAGCACCATGTGCTGGAGGCCAAGCGACGCCAGCGTCCGCAAAGCTTCAAGACACTGGAAGACCGGTTTGGCAACCCGGCACGGGTGAGTACCGACAAGACCTTGGGTGGAGGTGCACCTCGTGGCTGACGATCAAATCGGATTTCTGGGCCGATGGGCGCGCCGCAAAACGGATGTGCTTCAGGGCAAGGCGGTTCAAGAACCGGCCGTTATTGCCAAACCCGCATTGCCTGAGCCTGTTGAAGGCCAGGTCCAAGCTGGCCCAGCCAAGCTCACTGAAGAGCCGCCCGAGCTGTCTTTGGAAGACGTGAAATTGCTGACCAAAGACTCTGACTTCAAGCCCTTCATGGCGCAAAACGTTGCTTCGGACGTTCGTAATGCCGCCATGAAAAAACTCTTTGCCGACCCGCACTTCAATGTGATGGACGGCCTGGACATTTACATTGACGACTATTCCAAGTCGGACCCGATACCCGAGGCCATGTTGCGGGCCATGACCAGTTCCAAATTTCTCAAGCTGTTCGATCAAGAGGAAGAGACTGAGAAAAACGGCGACGCAGCGCCGGCATGGGAGAATATGAATAACCCTTCAGACCAAACCGTGGCACAGTCCAATGGAGAAGCAGACATAACAAAACCTGATGATCTGCCCCCTATACATTCAAGCCAAACCGAGTTATTGCCCGACGGTAGCAGCTCAGTGGCCAGCCAAAAAGACCATGACGACCCTCATTTGCGACTGCAACCAAACCATGCCGCTTCAGCCCTCCAAGTTGGGCGCGGCACTTCATGAAACGCTGACGCTGCATTCAAGCCTGTGTCGGCGCGAGGCTGGCGCTTTTCAAAAAGCGATTCAATCCGGCGACGATATCGTCGTGGCTTGCACCCAAGAGAAGCGCTTGTTTGCCGAAGTGGCAGAACAAACCGACAAGGTGACGTCCGTCATCAAGTTCGTCAACATTCGCGAAACCGGGGGCTGGAGCAAGGACGCATCCAGTGCGATGCCGAAAATTGCGGCCTTGCTGGCAGCGGCACATCTGCCCGATGCTGAGCCCGTGGCGACGGTCACTTACAAAAGCGCTGGCCGCCTGCTGATTGTTGGCGCGCTGGACAAGGCCGAACAGGTCGCAGGCTTGTTGGCCGACAGCCTGGATGTGACCATCTATGCGCGGGGCGTGTCCCCGGGCCAATCTGCTGCCCAAGAGCGGCAGTACCCGGTGATAGCCGGGAGTGACTTGCGCGTGAAGGGTTGGCTGGGTGCTTTCGATGCAACATGGACGAAAAGCAACCCGATTGACCTCGACTTGTGCACCCGCTGCAATGCCTGCGTGGCAGTCTGCCCTGAAGGGGCGATTGATCTGAGTTACCAGATTGACAACAGCAAATGCACGTCTCATCGGGACTGCGTGGCTGTTTGCAAGGTGGCAGGCGCGATTGACTTTAGCCGTGAGCCGCAGTCAGTGACTGAGGCGTTTGACATGGTGCTTGATCTTGGGGCCCAGCCCCTGATGGCACTGCATGCACCGCCGCAGGGCTATTTTGCTTTCAATGCGTCCAATGGTTTGGCGTCGCCTGGCTTGCTGGCGATGGTGGTCAAACTGCGCGACATGGTAGGCGAGTTCGAAAAGCCCAAGTTTTTCAATTACAAGCAAAAAATCTGTGCCCACAGCCGCAACGAAACGGTGGGCTGTAACGCCTGCATTGATATTTGCTCGGCCGGAGCCGTCAAGAGTGAAAAAAGCCGGCAGCAAATTGTCGTCAACCCGAACCTGTGTGTCGGTTGCGGCGCTTGCACCACGGTCTGTCCGACAGGCGCATTGACTTACGCCTATCCGCGCACCAGCGAGCAGGGTGTGCGGCTGAAAACCTTGCTGTCCACCTATGCCAAAGCGGGCGGGGCCCATGCTGCGATTTTGTTGCACAGTCAAGCAGCAGGGCAGCAAGCGCTTGAAGCGCTGGGCCGCGCAGCACGCCTGCAAAAAACCGTACGCGGCGTGCCGGCCAACGTCATTCCGCTGGCACTGTGGCATACCGCCAGCGTGGGCTTGGACTTGTGGCTCAGTGCCATCGCTTTTGGTGCAACGCAGGTTGCTGTGCTGGTCACAGATGAGGAGGCGCCGGCTTACCTGGAAGGCCTTGCGAGTCAAATGCAGGTGGCGCAGACATTGCTTAATGGCCTGGGCTATGCAGGTGTTCACTTTCATCTGGTTCGCACGACATCGGTGACGGGTCTGGATGCGAGTCTGCAAGCCTTATCGGGTGGGCAGCCCAAAGTACCATCCATCCCAGCGCGCTTTGCCGTGGCGCAAGAAAAGCGCAGCACGCTGGACATGGCGCTTGACCACTTCATGACCCAAGCGCCAGTGACCTTGCCAGAATCGATTGCGCTGCCAGCTGCTGGCGCGCCGTTCGGTAGCCTGCTGGTCAACAAGGACGCCTGCACCCTGTGCCTGAGTTGTGTCAGCGCCTGCCCAGCCAGTGCACTGCAAGACAACCCCGAGCATCCGCAGCTCAAATTCATTGAGAAAAACTGTGTTCAGTGCGGCCTGTGCGCCAGCACCTGCCCTGAGAATGCCATTACCCTGCAGCCGCGCCTGCTGCTCACGCCGCAGCGCAAAGAGGCGCGTGTGCTCAACGAGAGTCAGCCCTACCAGTGCATACGCTGCAGCAAACCGTTTGGCACGCTCAAGGCGATTGAGTCGATGCTCGGCAAGCTGGCAGGCCATGCCATGTTCCAGGGCGCGGCGGCTGACCGCCTGAAGATGTGCGGCGACTGCCGGGTGATTGATATTTACTCGGCTGAAAATGAACTCAAAATTACCGATATTCGTTAAAAACCAGTCCTCTCACACACCATGATTCCAGCCGAACTTGCCATTCCTGTTTCCAGTTCGCTGGATGAAGAAACTGCTCGGGCCGAGGTTTACGGCCTGCTGGCTGCGCTGTACTACGCTGCACCGTCGCAGTCGCTACACAACAACCTGTGCGTAGCCGCGACACAGGCACCTGCCGCAGGTGCCGTGCTGGAGAGCACATGGTCAGAACTGGTGGCTGTAGCTCGCGCGCAATCCCTGACAGACATTACGAAGGAGTTTGAAGCACTGTTTGGAGGGGTCAGCAGGCCTGAGGTATTTCTGTTTGGTTCTCATTACCTGAGTGGCTTTTTAAATGAAAAACCACTGGCTGAATTGCGAAGTGCCATCTCGGCGCTCGGGCTGGGTAGAGACGATGCGATGTTAGAGACGGAAGATCATGTGGCCTACTTGTGCGAAGTGATGCGCTATCTGATTGCCGGCGATGACGCGGCAGTGGCCAATTTGACGCGTCAGCGGGAGTTTTATTCGCGCCACGTTCAATCCTGGCTGCCGCAGATGTGTGAAGCGCTGGCAGGACACCCCAAGGCCCGGTTTTATCGCGCTTTAGCGCTATTTACCCAGGCTTTTTTAGACGTCGAGTCTCAAGGCTTTGACATGCTGGAATGAAACTGCCTAGAAAAGCGGCACACTCCTATCGTTTACCCTAGTGAATACTTCTTAATGCCCTTCAATTTCAGCCGCGTCATTGTTATGTAGGCGTTGCCCGAGTACAGTGTGCTAATCTGCTGAAAAGATCACTACGTCAATCAATTATTTAGCCAATCGTTTATGGAGATGACTATGCAGGATAGCCAGTCAAAGCCCTCGCGCCGGGGGTTTTTTTTCGGTGCAGTTGCAACCGGTGCAGCAGCAGCGGCCGTTGTTGCGATACCCGGGTCGCCGCTGCTTGAAGCCGAGCAGCAAGCTGTCAACACCTTAAAGCCGGCACCCGAAAAAGGTGGTGGTTACAGCTTGTCGGAACACGTCAAGCACTACTACCGCACCACGCGCGTCTAATTTTCCAGCGTTCAAACATTCAACGGAGAGCTGCATGCTACTCACGAAAAAATCCCACGGAATTCACAGCGGTTCAATTCAGCGAGCCGGTTCTTCACGTTTTGTGCAGAGTCTGTCGCGCGGGCTTTCCGGCGCCTTACCCACCATGGACCGCAGAGCCTTCCTGCGCCGGTCTGGTTTGGGTGTGGGCGTTGGCCTGGCGGCTTCGCAGTTAACGCTGGTTAAAAAAGCCAGAGCCGCTACGCCCGGCGCAGGCAATGGCACCGGCAAGATCGAGGTCAAGCGGACGATATGTTCACATTGCTCGGTGGGTTGTGCAGTTGACGCAGTGGTTGAAAACGGCGTTTGGGTGCGCCAGGAGCCGGTGTTTGACTCACCTATTAATTTGGGTGCGCATTGCGCCAAAGGATCTGCTCTGCGTGAGCATGGCCATGGTGAGTACCGTTTGCGTTATCCCATGAAACTGGTCAACGGCAAATATGAGCGCATCAGCTGGGATACGGCTCTGGCTGAAATCAGCACCAAAATGCTGGATCTGCGCAAAGCCAGTGGCCCTGATTCTGTTTATGTTGTCGGCTCATCCAAACACAACAACGAGCAGGCTTATCTGCTGCGAAAATGGGTCAGCTTTTGGGGCAGCAACAACTGCGACCACCAAGCCCGGATTTGCCACTCGACCACGGTTGCGGGTGTAGCCAACACCTGGGGCTATGGTGCGATGACCAACTCCTACAACGACATGCAAAACAGCAAGTGCGCGTTGTACATTGGTTCCAACGCCGCCGAGGCGCATCCGGTCAGCCTGTTGCACATGCTGCACGCTAAAGAAACCGGCTGCAAGATGATTGTGGTGGACCCGCGCTTTACCCGGACGGCTGCGAGAGCGGACGAATTCATCCGCCTGCGTTCTGGCTCAGACATTCCTTTTTTGTTTGGCATGCTCTACCACATCTTCAAGAACGGTTGGGAGGACAAAAAGTACATCAACGACCGTGTCTATGGTATGGACAAGGTCAAAGAAGACATCATGGCCAAGTGGACACCCGACAAGGTTGAAGAAGCCTGCGGCGTTCCAGAAGCGCGCGTGTACATGGCAGCAGAAATGATGGCCAAAAACAGGCCGTCGACCAGTGTCTGGTGCATGGGCCAAACCCAGCACACCACGGGCAATGCGGTCGTTCGTGCCTCCTGCATTTTGCAATTGGCGCTCGGCAATGTCGGCGTTTCGGGTGGCGGCACCAATATTTTCCGTGGCCACGACAACGTTCAGGGCGCCACCGACGTGGGTCCAAACCCTGATTCTTTGCCTGGTTATTACGGTTTGGCGGAGGGGTCATG
>CAMARI010000058.1 GCA_945860515.1 Polaromonas sp. YR568 | reverse complement strand
AAGCACTTTGCCGCCCTGTTCACCGAGCTGGACAGCACCACCTCGACCAACGCCAAAGTCGCTGCCTTGCAGGCTTACTTTCAAGTCGCGCCTCCTGAAGATGCCGCCTGGGCGGTGTATTTCCTGTCAGGCGGTAAGCCCCGGCAGGTGGTTAAAACTGCTGCGTTGCGGGCCCTGGCTTGTGAAGCTGCAGGCATTGACGACTGGCTGTTTGAGGAGTGCTACCAGGCGGTCGGCGACCTGGCCGAAACCATTGCCTACATCTTGCCGCTCGACTTTGAAGCCAGTGATGTGGGCCTGGCGGTATGGATGGAAGAACGCCTGCTGCCCTTGCGCGGCTTGCATGAAGACGAGATTGCCCAGCGCGTTCAAAGCTATTGGCGTGAACTCGATTCACGCGGGCGGTTTTTGCTGATCAAGCTGGTGGGCGGTGGCTTTCGTGTGGGTGTCAGCAAACTGCTGGTGCAACGTGCGCTGGCGGCCCATTCAGGGATAGACGCCAAGCGCATAGCCCAGCGCATGATGGGCTATGTGGATGCTAAAGCCTTGCCGACGGCCAGCAAGTTTGAAGCGCTGGTTGCCCGTTCTGAAGACGGCGTTCTTGACGTGATGGATGCTGGGCAACCGTATCCGTTTTTCCTGGCGCATCAGCTCGATGCAACGCTTGCTGACTTTGACAGCAAGCTCGGTCCGGTCAGCGACTGGCAGGTTGAGTGGAAGTACGACGGCATTCGCGGGCAAATCGTCAAGCGGGCAGGGCAGGTGTGGGTCTGGTCGCGCGGCGAAGAACTGGTGACCGAACGCTTTCCAGAAATTGTGGCGTTGGCATCTTCGCTGCCTGACGGGACCGTGCTGGACGGGGAGATCATGGTGTGGACTGACAACGCACCCGCTCCGTTTGCTCTGCTACAGCAGCGCATTGGCCGCAAAACACTGGGTAAAAAAATCCTGGCAGATGCGCCAGTGACCTTCATGGCCTACGACCTCCTTGAAGCAGTCGGCCAGGACATCCGGGCCTTGCCACAAAACGCGCGGCGCTCGCAGCTTGAGCAAGTTCTTGTCAGCACCCGATTGAAACTGTCACCGATTGAGCGTCTAGCGTCTTGGGCTGATTTTGCCGCGTTGCGAACGCAGTCGCGCGCACGCGGCGTTGAGGGCTTCATGCTCAAACGCATGGATGCAGCCTATGGAACCGGTCGAACAAAGGCTGACGGTTTGTGGTGGAAGTGGAAAATCGAACCCATGACCACCGACTGCGTGCTGATCTACGCACAAGCGGGTCACGGCAGGCGTGCATCGCTTTACACCGACTACACCTTTGCCGTCTGGAATCGTCCACCGCTCGACGCTCAGGAAGCAGACGCCGTCGTCAAAGCGATTGAAAACCGCGAATCTGTCAGGCCCAGTGGATTACAACTGGTGGCTTTCGCCAAAGCCTACTCGGGCCTGACGGATGTAGAGTTCAAACAAATCGACAGCGTGATACGCAAAACCACACTGGAAAAGTTTGGCCCGGTGCGCAGCGTCAAGCCGACGCTGGTGTTTGAGCTGGGTTTTGAAGGCATTAATCTGAGCCCGCGCCACAAAAGCGGCATTGCGGTACGCTTTCCGCGCATGCTGCGTATCCGCACTGACAAGCCGCTGCACGAGGCTAATACGCTGGACGACCTGAAATTGCTATTAAAAACGTAGCATTTTGCGCCTGTATTTGTTGGCTTGAATCCCTAAAATATACTCCTTATTCGGCTAAAACGAGGTTTTTACCGGTTTGGTAAGATCAAACGATGCTTATGAAATCAAATCATTCATTACCCGACACCACAGACGAAGGCACCCCGGTATCGGTCAAGATTCGCGAGCGCCTGGCCGCTGCCAAAAAGCGCTTTAATGCCAATGACAATATTGCCCAGTTTATCGAGCCTGGCGAGCTGGAAAAGCTGCTCGACGAGGTAGAAGTCAAGATGCAGGGCGTTTTGGACAGCATGGTGATTGACACCGAAAACGACCACAACACCAACAACACCGCGCGCCGCGTGGCCAAGATGTATCTGAACGAGGTGTTTAAGGGCCGCTATTTGCCAGCTCCTGCGGTGACCGAGTTCCCGAACGCCGAGCACCTCAATGAGCTGATGATCGTTGGTCCCATCACTGTTCGCAGCGCCTGCTCGCACCACTTTTGCCCAGTGATTGGCCAGGTCTGGATTGGCGTTTTGCCCAACGAACACACCAATGTGATCGGTCTGTCCAAATACGCGCGCCTGGCTGAGTGGGTGATGGGACGGCCACAAATTCAGGAAGAGGCAGTCGTGCAACTGGCCGATTTGATCATGGAGAAAACAACGCCCGATGGCTTGGCCATCGTGATGGAAGCGAGCCATTTCTGCATGGGTTGGCGCGGCGTCAAAGACCTCGATAGCAAAATGATCAATTCGGTCATGCGCGGCGTGTTCCTGAAGGACCCCAATCTGCGCCGTGAGTTTTTGTCGCTGATTCCAAAGTCATCGCACTGACCTCGCCGTCAAGCTTTTCATTCATCATTTTCAGTCACCCGAGTACATCCCCATGTTGGTCCGTCTTTTATACGCCAGTCGTCTGGCTGATACCGAATCTGCAACGGCTACCGAGTCCATCCTGGCGCAGTCGCGAAGCCACAATCCGGCCAGCGGGATCACTGGCATTCTTTGCTATGGTGGCGGCATTTTTTTGCAGGCGCTTGAAGGCGGCCGCCAGCAGGTGAGCGCGCTGTATGGTCATATTCAAAAAGATGTGCGTCACAAAGACGTGGTGCTGCTGCACTATGAAGAAATCATGGAACGCCGCTTTGGTGGCTGGACCATGGGCCAGGTCAATGTAGCCAAGCTAAACACAACCATCCTGCTGAAGTATTCTGAAAAGCCTGAGTTCAATCCGTATTCGGTGTCGGGCAACGTGTCTTTGGCCCTGCTGGAAGAGCTGATGGCAACAGCGTCCATCATGGGCAGATCCTGACGCGAGCCGTTGCAATTGACCCTGCTCCTGGGCTGCGACTTTTCCAGCAGCCCTACCCGTCAAAAACCGATTGTTCTAGCCCTTGGCGGCGCGCAAAGCGGATGTGTCCAGCTCACCAAGCTTGAACATCTTGCGTCGCTCGATGCGTTTGGTGCATGGCTGATACAGCCCAAAAGCTGGCTGGGCGTGTTTGACTTGCCGTTTGGTCTGCCCCGCGAGCTGGTCGCGTATTTGCAATGGCCCACCAGCTGGCCAGATCTGATCAGACACTACGCCGCTTTAAGTCGCGAAGAGATTCGCGCCACCTTTGCCGCGTTTTGCAATTCACGCCCGGTGGGTGGCAAGTTCGCGCACCGCGCAGCAGACAAACCCGCAGGCTCCAGCCCGTCAATGAAGTGGGTCAACCCGCCGGTGGCTTTCATGCTGCATGCGGGTGTGCCGCGTTTGCTCGACTCTGGCGCGCATTTGCCGGGTCTTCATGAGGGCGACAAAAGCCGCGTGGCATTGGAGGGCTACCCCGGCCTGCTGGCGCGTGAGGTGCTAGGCAACCGCAGCTACAAAAGCGACGACAAAACCAAGCAAACGCCAGAGCGCTTGATCGCCCGCAAGGATTTGATCACCGCGCTGGAACTGGGCCAAACCCGCCTCAAGCTGCGGCTCAAACTGACGCACGCCCAGCGCGACATGCTGGTGGGCGATGCCAAAGGCGACAGTCTGGACGCGGTGCTGTGCCTGATGCAAGCGGCGTGGGCACAAGAGCGCGGTGCACCTGGCTACGGTCTGCCGCCAGATGTTGACCCGCTTGAAGGATGGATCATCACGGCCTTACCCGAATCTGATGTGTTGCCTGAATAAGCGCGTACGCTCGCACCATCACCATCACCTCCATGTCCGTGTCGCCGCACTGATAACCATTAAATGCGTTTAAAAGTGACGAAAAAGAGCTGGTTTCCGGCGGCATTTCCGTCTCTAGCTCAATGGATATCTGCGCGAGAAGTTATTCAATCAATAGCATTTACCTTGCTGGTCTGTGTCTGTCTTCAGGCATCGGCAGCGCCCCTTTCTGTCCAGGCTGGCGTGGTCATGCGGGTGGTCGACGGCGACACGGTATGGGTCCAAACCAGGGCCAGCCAGCCACTCTTAAAGGTGCGCATCCAGGGTGTAGACGCGCCAGAAATTTGTCAGAGGGGTGGTTTGCAGGCGCAAGAGGCACTCCAAAATCAGGTACTCGGACAAGGCGTGACGGTTACGTCAGGCGCGCAAGACGGCTACGGCCGCACCGTGGGCAAGCTCTACTGGCAAGGCCAAGATATGGGCCGCTGGCTGGTGGCCAACGGCCATGCCTGGGCGTACAGCGTGCACCATAAAAAGGGGCTGTACGCCGATGAGTTTGCCAAGGCGCAGGCGCAGCGGCGCGGGGTGTTCAGCCAAGCCGCAGAAGAACCTCGGTTGTTTCGCAAACGCCATGGCAGTTGTTATAAAAACTGACGGGAAAATCAGCGGTCAGGTCGCCCTGAAGGGGCATGGCAATTCGGTCGCTCAAATGCTGGGCTCTGCCTCGGGTGAAGTGGCTGTGCTGATGGGCAAGGACGAGATCAGCAACATCTTGCTGGAATTCCTGGGACTTGATGGCGGTGAAATCATCAAGTGTTTAGTGCGCGGTGACCGTCACGTGCCGCTGCGGTGAGCCGCGGCGGCCTGGCGATTGCGCTCGGTGTCGTCAAGCTGTTGTTGGCTTTGCTCGCAACCATTGAAACCGGCCACGGTCAGGATGCTGACTGCACGGGTGCGCTGGCCATCGCTTCAAAAGCATCCAGCCCTGCATCCAAATCCGGGGCCAAGCCAGCAGCTCAGTGATCGTTTATTGTTGCTCGTTGATCAGCGAGGCTGACAAACCGTGCAGACGCTGTTGCGCGGCATCCGCACTTCATTGAAGCTCATGCTGCGGCCATCGAGCATCAGTAGCCGGCCCGTAAGCGGTTCGCCCGTATGGCTCAGCAGCTTTAAAGCTTCGGCCGCCTGCACACTGCCAATGATGCCGACCAGCGGCGCAAAAACGCCCATGGTGGCGCATTGTGTGTCTTCAAATGTGCTGGATTCGGGGAACACACAGGCATAGCAGGGCGAAAGCGAATCGCGCGGGTCATACACCGTGACTTGCCCGTCAAAGCGAATGGCAGCGCCCGAGACCAAAGGCTTTCGGTGTTTGACGCAAGCCCGGTTGATCGCATGACGGGTCTTGAAGTTGTCGGTACAGTCGAGCACCACATCGGCCAGCATCACCTGCTCATCGAGTAGCGTGTCGCCTGCGCGCTCGGTGATGACGGTCACGTGAACGTCCGGGTTGATGTCGGCAATGGCTTGCTGAATGGACTGCGCTTTAGGCTTGCCGATGTCAGCCAGCGTGTGGGCTATTTGCCGTTGCAAATTGGTGGCATCGACCGTGTCGTGATCCACCACCGTGATGTGCCCGACCCCCGCGCTGCCCAGGTACAAGGCAGCAGGTGAGCCCAAACCGCCCGCACCAATGATCAGCGCATGCGAGGCCAGCAGTTGCTGCTGGCCTTCTATACCGATTTCATCTAGAAGAATGTGGCGCGAGTAGCGCAGCAGCTGGTTGTCGTTCAAGAAGCGTCCAAGAAAAAATCAATTCTCTTTTTTCTCGTTCTTGTTTTCGACCACCGCAGTTTTGCTCACAATCACTGGCCGGCCTTTGAGCTGGTTGATCGCTTGTGCCAGCGGGAAGTCTTTGTCGCTGCCCAGCTCAGGTGGGCGACGCTGTTCGGGTGTCTTTTTGTTCTCTTCTTCCAGCCGTTTCAGCGCCAGTTCGCGTGCTTTTTCGCGGTTGGCGTCTTTCGTTTCTGCGCCCTGGCCACTGCCCAGGTGTTTCTCCAAGTCGGCCTCGCGGGTGCGCAGGGCGGCAAATGGGCTGCCTTCCAGGGTCTCGTCCAACATCACATCAGGAATGATGCCTTTGGCCTGAATCGACTTGCCGCTTGGCGTGTAGTAGCGGGCGGTCGTGAGTTTGATACCCGTATCAGGTCCCAATGGCCGCACGGTTTGCACCGACCCTTTGCCGAAAGTCTGATTGCCCATGACGGTGGCGCGTTTGTGGTCTTGCAGAGCGCCAGCCACGATTTCGCTGGCAGAAGCCGAGCCCTCATTGACCAATACCACCAAGGGCACCGTTTTCATGGCTGCTGGCAGTTTCTTCAAGGGGTCGTTGCCCGCGCGGCGCAGATAGAACTCGGGTGCGGCCTTGTAGGTGAACTTGCTTTCAGCCAACTGCCCATTGGTAGATACCACCGTCACGTTTTCCGGCAAAAATGCAGCTGAAATAGCCACTGCTGCATCCAGCAAACCGCCTGGGTCATTGCGCAAATCCAGCACCAGGCCTTTGAGGTTGGGTTCCTGCTTGTAAATGGCTTCCATCTTGGTGGCGAAGTCCTCCACCGTGCGCTCCTGGAACTGGCTCAGGCGAATCCAGGCATAACCAGGCTCCATGACCTTGCTGCGCACCGACTGAGTACGAATTTCTTCGCGGATGATGGTGACCGGGAAGGTGCGGCTTTCGTCCTTGCGGAAAATCGTCAGCACAACCTTGCTTTTTGGCTCGCCGCGCATTTTTTTGACGGCGTCATTCAGCGACAGCCCCTTGACCATCGTGTCATCAATTTTGGTGATCAGGTCATTGGGTTTGAGGCCAGCCCGGTCAGCAGGCGAGCCTTCAATCGGGGACACCACTTTGACCAGTCCGTCCTCTTGGGTGATCTCAATGCCGACACCCACAAAGCGGCCACTGGTGCCTTCACGAAACTCCTTGAACGATTTTTTGTCAAAGTAAGCGGAGTGAGGGTCCAGGCTGGCCACCATGCCTGTGATGGCGTCTGAAATGAGTTTTTTCTCATCAACAGGCTCCACGTAATCTGACTTGACCATGCCAAACACATTGGCCAGCTGCTGAAGCTCTTCAAGCGGCAGCGGTGCCAGCCCGCCGCGCGCGACGGCCTGTAGCTGCACGGTGGTGAGCGCACCGGCCACCGCACCTATTGAAACCCAGCCTGCAATTTTGAGCTTTTGACCCATGAGGACACCTTAAAAAGAACTGTCACAAAAGACGATGAAAGCAATATACACCCAGGACAAAAGCCTTGTAAATCAGTTCCTCACGGGGTGGCATTTTTCCCGTTTTTGACCAACTCTTTTACCCCTGGTTTACACAGACCCTCAGTCTGCGCCCAAATAGAAGTGCCTGATCGGCTTCAAATCTGCATCCAGCTCGTAGACCAGCGGCGTTCCATTGGGGATGTTCAGGCTCACAATGTCGGCATCTGACATATTGTCCAGATACTTGACCAGCGCGCGTATGGAGTTGCCGTGCGCTGCCACCACCACCCGCTTGCCGGCTTTCATGGCCGGGGCGATGGCGTCGTTCCAGAACGGCAGTACCCGCTCCACCGTGTCCTTCAGGCATTCGGTCAAAGGCACCTGGCTGGGCTGCAGCTTGGCATAGCGGCGGTCGGCCCGTTCACTTCGTTCGTCGCTGTGGTTCATGGCCGGCGGCGGCACGTCATAGCTGCGGCGCCACAGCATGACCTGCTCGTCGCCAAATTTTTTGGCGGTCTCCGCCTTGTTCAGCCCCTGCAAGTCGCCGTAATGCCGCTCATTGAGCCGCCAGCTGTTGACCACCGGCAGCCAGGTGCGGTCCATCGCATCCAGCGTGTGCCACAGGGTGTGGGTGGCGCGTTTTAGCATGCTGGTGTAGGCCACGTCAAAGTCATAACCAGCCTCGTTGAGGAGTTTGCCGGCGTTTTTGGCCTGGGCGATGCCGGTGTCGGTCAGCGGTACGTCAGCCCAACCGGTGAAACGGTTCTCCAGGTTCCAGGTGGATTCGCCGTGGCGTATCAAAACGAGTTTGTGCATAAATAACGAGGTTTTAAAAAGGCTAAATGGGGCAGAACTGCTGAAAGTGCATCCCAGCATTCTAAAATCATGGGTTTGGCAGGCATTGCCCAACACTTTTTTTAAAGCTCTTTGCAAAGGCACAACGTGAAATTTCTGATCGATAACTGGATGCTGATTTCTATTGCCGTGGCCTCTGGCGGCTTGCTGGTATGGCCCCTGGTGGCCAGCGGTATGAATGTAGGCGCATTGACCGCCACAGGCGCGGTGACCCTCATCAACCGCGAAAAGGCGGTAATCATCGACGTCAGCGAAACCGATGAATTTGCAGCAGGCCATGTGGTCGGGGCTAAAAATGTGCCCTTTGCTGAGCTGGAAAACAAGCTGCCGCTGGCCGCAAAAAACAAGGCCTTGCCCTTGATTCTGGTCTGCGCCACCGGAGCGCGGGCCCATCGCGCTGTGGCCGTGGCCAAAAAGCTGGGTTACGACCAGGCGCAGGCACTCAATGGCGGCCTCAAAGCTTGGAGAGAAGCCAGCTTGCCGCTTGAGAAAGCGCAGGCCTGAACCATGAATGCCGTCAAAATCTACACCACAGGCACTTGCCCCTACTGCATCGCTGCCAAACAGCTGCTCGCCAAACGGGGTGTGACGGCGCTGAACGAAATCCGGGTAGACCTGACCCCGGGTGAGCGCGAAAAAATGATGCAAATCACCAACCGCCGCACCGTACCGCAAATTTTCATTGGCGATACCCATGTGGGCGGCTGCGACGACCTGGTGGCGCTGGACAACAGGGGCGGCCTGTTGCCCCTGCTGAATGCCTAGCGACAACACCGACGTTGTGTCTTGCGTTCATCGCATAATCATTCCATCTTTTCATTGCAACCTGAAAGCTTTTCATGGCCGAAGCCAATCTTGACCCGGTGTTTCAAATTCAGCGCGTTTACCTCAAGGATATGTCGCTTGAGCAACCCAATTCCCCAGAAATTTTGCTCAACCAAGAGCAGCCCGGTGTTGATATCCAGCTGGGTGTAGAGGCCGCACCGGTTGCCGACGGCTTGTTTGAAGTCACGGTGACTGCCACCATTCACGCCAAGATTGCAGACAAAACTGTATTCTTGGTAGAAGCCAAGCAGGCCGGTATTTTTGAATTGCGCAACATGCCGCAAGAACAACTCGGTGCGATTCTCGGCATTGCCTGCCCACAGATTGTGTACCCCTACCTGCGCGGCAATGTGGCCGATGTGGTTCAGCGTGGCGGCTTTCCGCCTGTGCATCTGGCTGAAATCAACTTTCAGGCCATGTACGAGCAGCAGCAGGCCCAGGCCGCTGAGGCTGCCGCTGCAACGCCCGCCGCGCCACAAATCATTGTCTAAGGGGCTTCATGGTCGTTAGATCATGAAAATCGCTGTGTTGGGTGCCGGTGCCTGGGGTACAGCGCTGGCCGTCAATGCTGCATCCCGCCACCAGGTGACCTTGTGGGCACGTGATGCGGCCCAAAGCAAAGCGCTGGCTGACCAGCGGGTCAACGCCCGTTATCTGCCCGACATGGCACTGCCTGACAACTTGCAGCTGGCCGGAGGTGCTGCACTTTTACAGGACACCGTCCGGGGCCAAGACCTCATCGTCATCGCCACCCCAATGTCCGGTTTGCGCGGCATGCTGTTGGCGCTCGGTGCAGCGTCTGTCCCTGTTGCCTGGCTCTGCAAGGGCTTTGAAATCCCTCAAAAAACCGATGCTCATCTATCATTTGGTCTTCTAGCCCATGAAATTTATAGGCAAGTAGCTCCTCATTTAATAGCAGGTGTGTTGAGTGGCCCGAGCTTTGCACAAGAAGTTGCGCGCGGCCAGCCGACGGCACTGGTTGCCGCCAGCGAGCACGCCACCGTGCGCGACGGGCTGGTGGCCGCCTTTCACAGCCCCACATTGCGGGTCTATGCCAACGACGACATCGTCGGCGTTGAAGTCGGCGGCGCCGTCAAAAACGTGCTGGCGATCGCGACGGGTTTGTGCGACGGCCTTCACTTGGGCCTGAACGCCCGAGCCGCGCTGATCACGCGGGGACTGGCTGAAATGACGCGCTTAGGCGTCGCGCTGGGTGCGAAGGCAGAGACTTTGACCGGCCTGTCTGGCTTGGGCGACTTGGTGCTGACGGCGACAGGTGACCTGAGCCGCAATCGCAAGGTCGGCCTAGCACTTGCCCAAGGCAAAACACTGCCAGAAGCCGTTGCCGCCCTGGGTCATGTGGCCGAAGGCGTGTACTGCGCCCGCACCGTGGTGCAGCGCGCGGCCAGTCTGGGCATTGAGATGCCGATATCACAGGGCGTGGTGGCCTTGCTCGATGGGCAGATCACCCCTGATCAGGCGGTGGCTGCGCTGATGGGGCGTGGGCCCAAAGGCGAAGCCCTGTAGGCCCGCTTTTCAAATTTCCAGGTTGTCAATCAGCCTGGTGTTGCCCAGCTTGGCCGCACCCAACACCACCAGTGGCTGCGTGCCCAAGTCGCCCCAAGGCGGCATCAGGTCGGCGCGGCGGCGTACCGTCAGGTAGTCGGGCTTCCAGCCGCGTCGCGCCAGGGTTTGCATGGCCTGCGCCTCTAGTAGCGGCAGGTCCTGCGGGGTGGCCTTTTTGGCGGCAGCACCCAAGGCCTGCAGGGCTTTTGACAGTTCAACCGCTTCCAGCCGCTCAGCTTCCTTGAGGTAACTGTTGCGCGACGACAGGGCCAGGCCGTCGCTGGCGCGCTGGGTTTCGCCCGCCAGAATGTCAATCGGCAATGCAAGCTGCTGCACCATGCGACGCACCACCATGACCTGCTGGTAGTCTTTTTTGCCAAAGGCTGCCACGCCGCCGGGCATACCTGCATAGACGCATGAAAACAGCTTCAGCACGACGGTACTGACACCGATGAAAAAACCGGGCCTAAAGTGGCCTTCCAGAATGTCGCCCAGGTCGGTGGCGGGGTGGACTTTGTAGGTCTGCGGCTCGGGGTAAAGCTCTTTTTCGCGCGGGGCAAACAGCACGTTGCAGCCTGCGGCCTCCAGCCGCTGCGCATCGGCATCGAGTGTGCGCGGGTAGCTGTCAAAGTCTTCATGCGGTGCAAACTGCAGGCGGTTCACGAAGATGCTGGATACCGTGACATCGCCCAGCGGCTTGGCCTCTTTGACGAGGGCTATGTGCCCGTCGTGCAGGTTGCCCATGGTGGGTACAAAGGCCGGACATTTAAAGCCGCTGAGCTTGTCACGCAGCTCGGCGATGGTGTGAACGATGTGCATTTTTTGTATCCTCAATCAGCTTTATTTTTAATCACCAGGCATGCAGGCTGTTGACTGGAAAGCTGCCATTTTTGACCGCTGCAACATACGCCTGCATCGCCCCGCGCACACTGCCCGCGTCCGCCATGAAATTGTGGACAAACTTCGGCATCTTGCCCAGGTTCATGCCCAGCATGTCGTGCAGCACCAGCACCTGGCCTGCGCAACCGTTGCCTGCGCCTATGCCGATGGTCGGGCAGTTGGTGAGCGTGGCAGTCAGCGCCGTGGCCAGCACTTCGGGCACCATTTCAAGCACCAGCAGGGCTGCGCCTGCGTCTTGCAGGGCGCTGGCTTCGCGCTTGAGTTTGGCGGCGGCCTCGTCGGTTTTGCCCTGCACGCGGTAGCCACCCAGCGCGTGAACGGTTTGCGGTGTCAGGCCCAGGTGTGCGCACACCGGTATGCCGCGTTCAACCAAAAAATGCACCACCTCGGTGGTCCAGCCACCGCCTTCGAGTTTGACCATCTGTGCGCCGGCCTGCATCAAGGTCGTCGCGCTGCGCAGCGCCTGCTCTTTGGACTCGTGATACGTGCCAAATGGCAGGTCGCCAACCAGCCAGGCCGTGGCCTGTGATCGGCGCAGCCCATTGGCCACGCATTCGGTGTGGTGACGCATGGTGTCCAGCGTCACGCCAACCGTGCTGGTCAGCCCCTGGCAGACCATGCCGAGCGAGTCGCCCACCAAAATGCATTCAACACCCGCTGCATCAGCCACAGCGGCAAAGGTCGCGTCGTAGGCGGTGAGCATGGTGATTTTTTCGCCCGATGCATGCATTTCGCGCAGGCGCGGCAGGCTCATGGGCTTGCGCAATGACGGGGTCGATGTGGGGGTGAGCGTGCCGTAGGGGCTGGCAGGTGTGGGTGTGGGCGTGGGGGTGGGTGTTGTCATGGGGCGGCTCTTGAAAGTGTGGAGAGTCTAACCAGCTCTGCGAAGCGAAAAATCCATCAGATCGGTGTGTAGGCCAGGCGCACATAAATCGGCGCATACGCTTCAGCCTGGGTGACTTCCAGCAAGCCTTCTTTTGACAGCTCGAGCAATGCAAGAAACGTGACCACCAGCACTGGCATGCCGCGCGATGCTTCAAACAGGTCTTCAAACTCCAGAAACTTGCGGCCCTGCAGTTTGCGCAGCACGATGCTCATGTGTTCCCGTACTGACAGTTCTTCGCGGCTGATGACATGGTGCTGCACCAGCCGCGCGCGTTTGACGATGTCGCGCCAGGCATCTTGCAAGTCGACCACATGCACGTCGGGAAAGCGTGGCTGTAAGGACTGCTCCACATACACCTGCGCCCGCAAAAAATCTCGGCCAAACTGCGGCACAGCGTTCAGCTTGTGGGCTGCCAGCTTGATCTGCTCGTACTCCAGCAGGCGGCGCACCAGCTCTGCTCTCGGGTCTTCGGCTTCCTGGCCTTCTGCCACTTTTTTTGGCGGCAGCAGCATGCGCGACTTGATTTCAATCAGCATCGCGGCCATCAGCAGGTATTCAGCCGCCAGTTCGAGGTTGGTGGCACGAATCTCGTCAACGTAGACCAAATATTGGCGCGTGACGGCGGCCATCGGAATGTCCAGAATATTGAAATTCTGTTTGCGGATCAGGTACAGCAGCAGGTCGAGCGGGCCTTCAAACGCCTCCAGAAACACCTGCAGCGCATCTGGCGGAATGTACAGGTCGTGCGGCATCGCAAACAGCGGCTCGCCGTAAAGGCGCGCCAGCGCCACCTGGTCGATCACAGCCGGCATGTCGGGACTGGGCGCTGCGGAGAATCCGCCGATCAATGTGAGGTCAGTCGTCACAACGAGTTGCCATTAAATGAGGAGCTGCTAACGCACATAAATATTGGATTAGAGGCCAATTTGATACCTAAAATGACGCCAAACTGCTCTGAAATGCCTATTTGGCGTTGGGATGCTTGTCGGTGCCGTACACATAAGGCTGCTGAGGCACCCGGGCGTCCAGAAAGTCAGCCTGGTCAGCACGGTTGAGTTTTTTGTCCCACAACAGGGCTCGGCCCGCGCGCTGTTCGGCTTCAAGTTTCGGGTTGTTTACCTTCAGCTGCTCAATGAACTGGGTGGCGTCAGACGTGTAGTCGGCGCGGCGGAAGAGGGACAAAAGATTCATGGGCTGCTTTGCGTTGAATGGGTAGTGGCCAGAGTTTACCGGGCAATGGCCATGACGCTTGATCAGTGCGAATGCGCAAGCCGCGCCAGCATGTCGCGCATAACCGGGCGCCACACCAGCAGCAGCAAGGTCAGCGCCAGCGGCAGCGTGGTCACATAGCCCCAAAACTTAAAGCCCAAAGCGCCGCACACCGCACCGATAAAAAAGCTGCTGACCAGCAGCAGGTGCAGGCGCAGCTTTTGCCGGTTGGCGCGCACTGGCTCTGCGGGGTCGGCCTGGGTGCGATTGATGCGGTTGATGTAAAGCAGCTTGCCCAGCTCAATGCCCAGGTCGGTCACCAGCCCGGTCACGTGGGTGGTGCGAATTTCAGCTTTGGATATTTTGGTGATGACTGCGTTTTGCAAACCCATGATGAAGCAAAGCAGCAACACCGTCAGCGGCACGAAGAAATTTGACCACAGGCTGATGGCGGCACCAAAAATGCCAAAAATCAGCAGCAAGGCGGACTCCAGCAGCAGCGGCAAGCCGTAAGCGCTGGCCAGCTTTTCGCGGAGCCCCCAATTGACCAGCCAGGCGGTTGTCATGGCACCCAGCAAAAAAGCCGCCAAGGCCCCCAAACTGGCCGCCGCCAGGGCAAGATTGCCCAGCACCAGGTTATCAGCCAAGGCTGACACCACGCCCGTCATGTGCGAGGTGTAGGTGCCGACCGCTAAAAAACCGCCCGCGTTGATGGCTCCCGCCACAAAAGCCAGCACCGCACCCAATCGTGCGTTGGTTTGCAGCGTTCGGTTGTCAATGTCGGTCCAGCCGTGAAAGGGGTGCATGGGGCTGGTCCGGCTGCGCTTATTCTTTTGCGTGGTAGCTCACGCCTGGCAAATCTTTGTAATCAGCATCTTGCGTCCAAAAGGTGGCTTTGAATTCTCTGGCGATGCTGTACATCACCGCGTCGGCCATGGCCAAGCGGTGTTTTTGAGCGATGTCCGAGGCTGCTATGGCTCTTTGTGCGCTTAGCTCAACGATCATCCCACGGCGCATGACCTCAAGACACTCGTCGCGATGTGCCGCGTCAGCGTGACGGCTTAAAAAACGATGGACTTCAAAAAAAGACAGTGCTGGCACGATGAGTAGCGCCGTCTTTTCAATCGCCGGTGCGAAGTTGTCTGCGCTCGGGGTGTCGATGAAATATTCAATCCACCCGGAAGAGTCAACGACGTTCATCAAAACCGATCGGGCTCTTTGGGCATGTCGGTGTTGATGTTGCCCAAGTGGCGTAGGAAGCCTCGGTAGGCGCTGACAGGCAACTCAGGTTTGAGAGTCGCCTCTTTATCGCCACAGAAAAACTTGACTTTTGAGCCTTCAACCAAACCCAGGCGGGCGCGCATGGCGGCTGGCAGGGTAATTTGCCCTTTGCTGCTCACGGTGGCGTCTAATTCGAGAATGTCTGACATACAAGACTCCTGTTGCTGGAGGAGGTAAGTATGAACTAAAAGTAAGGAATTGTCAAAATGCTTACTTTTTTCGAGTTACTACTTAACCCGCATCCCCGGCATCGCACCGGGCAGCGGTTCCAGCACATAAATCCCCGGTTGTAGCTTTTCATCGCTGTGGCTTGCAGCCAGCACCATGCCTTCGCTGATGCCAAACTTCATCTTGCGCG
>CAMARI010000057.1:0-15132 GCA_945860515.1 Polaromonas sp. YR568 | reverse complement strand
GTAAAGCGCTTGCGCAGCCACAGCATGTGCCTGATCACCCTGAGTTGGCAGCCTACGCACAAAACGCCGCTGATCGTGGCGGCCAACCGCGACGAGTTCTATGCCCGTCCGGCACAGCAGCTGCAGCATTGGCCCGGCCAGCAGATTTTGGCGGGCAAAGACATGCGGGCGGGTGGAACCTGGCTGGGCCTTGCAAAGGCCGAAGGCGCAAGCCCAATACCGGGCGCTGGGTGCGTGCGGCTAGCCGCCTTGACCAACTACCGAGACCCAACTCGCCACAACCCTGATGCGCCGTCGCGCGGGCGCATCACCACCACTTTTTTGCAAGGCTCGATGAGCGCCGCCGCCTATCTGCAAAAACTCTCCAGCACGGCGCACCTCTACAACCCGTTTAACCTCATTTTGTTTGATGGTCAGCAACTGATGGGCTTTGAAAGCCGTCATGCACGCGCCTTCGAATTGCCCAGTGGCATCAGCTCGGTGTCCAACGCTGACTTCAACACGCCCTGGCCCAAGCTGGTGCGGCTGCAACAAGATTTTGAAAAGGCGCTGGCTAAGCAGCACGGCACCAACGGGCCACATCTTGACCAGGAGCTGCTCCGTTTGCTGTCAAACGACGCCATCGCCCCTGATGCCGAATTGCCTCAAACAGGCGTGGCATCGGGCACCGAGCGCGCGCTGTCGGCCGTTTTCGTTCGCATGCCTGGCTACGGCACGCGGGCATCCAGTGTCGTGAGCATTGGGCCACATGGCGCTGATGTCACAGAACGCAGTTTTGATGCGCACGGCTTTACAACTGAAGTCAAAGAGCATCTGCCCTGCTGATCGGTGTTGCTTGCTGAAATTGACGCGCTCCGGCTGTGATATTTTTAGCGCATCGATAAAAGGTTTGACACCAGATACGTGGGGTAAAAGAGCGCGGAACCTCGTTTCCCGACGGAACGACCCAATCCCCCCTGAAATCGCTCGACAATTGCTTGACAGCGACATTCATCAGCCCAATAATGAATCATTAGAGAATCAATGTTTCATTAGTAAATCAATGATCGGATTTTAAGGTGCAGTGATGAGCGATTCCAGCCCCGCGACCCCCACCCAAGACCTGCCTTGGCATGACGCCGCCGCGCAAGGCCAGCTCGACCCTGATTTTCCGGTCGGTGTCGACATCCATGGGCACAAGCTGGGGCTGTTCTTGCTCGACGGCGAGGTACATGCGCTTGAAGATATTTGCCCGCATTCCTATGCACTGCTGTCGCAAGGCTTTCAGGAGGACGGCGTGATCGAATGTCCCTTGCATGCGGCGCGGTTTGACATTGCGACTGGTAAGTGCCTGGTTGCAGTTGGTCAACGCGATTTGCAGCGTTTCCCGGTGCGCATCGCCGATGGCCGGGTGCAGGTGCAAATCCCCATCGTGAAAGCCGCTGTGTGACCAGCGCCGCGCCTGCGATTGAATTCATCGGCGTGCAAAAGCGTTTTGCGGCGCGTGGGCAGTCCAAAGAAGTGCTGGCCGCGACCGACGTGAACTTTGCAATTGCGCCGGGTGAAGTGGTGTCCATCATCGGCCCATCGGGCTGCGGCAAAAGCACCTTGCTGAACATGGGTTCAGGTCTGGCCAAGCCCAGCGCAGGCGTGGTCAAGGTGGCGGGCCAAGTCGTTGAGGGGCCTAACAAACACGTGTCCTTCATGCTGCAAAAAGACCTGTTGATGCCCTGGCGCACGATTGCCCAAAACATCGAGTTTGGGCTGGAACTGCGTGGTGTGCCCGCCGCCGGGCGCGCTGACGTATCAGATCGGCTGCTCAAGCAGTGCCACCTGACCGGCTTTGGTGCCAGCTACCCGCACCAGTTGTCGGGCGGCATGCGCCAGCGCGCGGCACTGGCTAGGACGCTGGCGGTTGACCCGCTGGTACTGCTGATGGACGAGCCGTTCTCGGCCCTGGACGCACAAACCAAAATGATCCTGCAGCAAGACCTCGCGCAAACCGTGGCGCAGCATCAAAAGACGGTTCTTTTCATCACGCATGATTTGTTTGAAGCGGTGGCGCTGTCAGACCGCATCCTGGTCATGAGCGAGCGCCCCGGCACCATCGTTGAGCAAATCAAGGTTGACCTACCCGACCGCGACAACCCCATGGCCAGGCGCAAACGCGCCGAGGTCGGCCCTTATGTGGCGCGCCTGATGGATCTGCTCAAGCTCGACGCGCACACTGATATGCATTGAACGACTCAATTAGCTCTGCCTTTTCAACACAACCGGAGAAACATCATGACCGTCAAAGCCCTCATCAACGCCGGCACATTGCGCCGCACTGCCCTGGCCCTGTTGGCAACCAGCGCATTCATGCTGCCCCTGGCGGCCCAGGCGCAACTGCAAAAAATAACCTACCTGCTGCCCGCGCCGGGCACGCTGCCGGCCTTTGGCCCGTGGATGCTGGCCCAAGCCAAAGGCTATTACGCGGCTGAAGGCCTTGAAGTCGAGTTTGTCGCCGGACGCGGCGGCGTTGATGTGGCCAAGCAGGTTGGCGCAGGCAACGCCGTCATTGGCGGCGCAATTGGCGACACCCCGATCATCGCGCGGGCGCAGGGTATTCCGGTCAAGGCTGTGGCCGTGCTGGGCAGCGGCTCCCTGATGGCACTGGTCAGCCACAAAGACGAAAAGATTGAGAGCCCGCGTGAGCTCCGAGGCAAGACCGTGACGGTCATTTCTTACACCGACACCACTTACTACGCGCTGCTGGGCATGCTGAGCAAAGTCGGCTTGACCAAAAATGATGTGAACATTCAGGCCGCTGGGCCAGCCGGCGTGTGGCAACAATTCGCAGGCAAAAAAGCCGCAGCCATGGCCGCTGTTCCCGACTGGACGGTCAGCGCTCTGGACGCGGGCGCGCAGGTCGACATCTTGCCAGCCGACATTTACTTCAAAAGCATGGCGCAGGCCATCTTGGCCTCCGACGAAACGATTCAAAAGAACCCGCAACTGGTGCAAAAGCTGGTGCGCGCCACGCTCAGGGGCATGAAGGACATCATGGCCGATCCCAAGGCCGCCACAGCGGTTTACGTCAAGCATGTGCCAGTTCATACCGGCAAAGAAGCCTCCATTTTGAAAGCCTTTGAGCTGTACAACAAATACGTTTATGCAGGCCAAAAAGCACCGGGCCAGATGGACGAAGCCCGCTTGGGTGAGCTGCAAAAATTCTATGTTGGCAATGGCGTGGTGGCCAAAGAAGCGCCGCTCAAAGACCTGTACACGAACCAGTTCGTGATGGCCAAATAAAAGCACACCAGCCTGCCAGGCATGTCCATGAACGCCAACCGCGACCGCCTCATCACCATCAGCTGGAGCCTGGCGGTGTTGGTGCTTTTTTTGGCGGCGTGGCAGTGGGGCCCGGCGCTGGTTGGCGTGCCCGACTATGTGCTGCCCAACCTCAGCAAAGTATGCATTGAAGCGGTACGCATCTGGGGCAGCGAGCGCCTGCTCTGGCACGCGGGCATCACAACGGCCGAGGTCGTGATTGGTTTTATTTTGGGCTCGGTACTCGGTGCCTTGATGGGTTACGCGCTCGGCCTGTCGCCGCGTGTAGAGGCGGTACTGTCGCCGTATTTGCTGGCCCTGCAAATCGCACCCAAAGTGGCGTTTGCACCCTTGTTTGTGATGTGGATGGGTTACACCATGTATCCCAAAATTTTGGTGGCGGTGCTGATTGTTTTCTTTCCTGTGCTGATCAACGTGCTGTCGGCCATGCGCACCATGGACGTTGACATGATCAATCTGGCGCGCTCGTTTTCAGCAACCCGCTTGCAAGTCTTCAAAAACGTCGAATACCCCGCCACCATGCCTGCCTTGTTCTCCGGCCTGCGCATCGCCAGCACACTGGCGGTAATCGGTGTGGTGGTGGGCGAGCTGGTCGGCGGCAACATGGGTCTGGGCTATTTGCTGGTGTTTTTTGAAGGCCAGGGCAATACCGCTGCGGTGTTTGTCATCATTGCGGCGTTGACGGTCATTGGCATCGCGGCTTACTACGCGGTGGTGGTTGCCGAGCGGCGCGTGCTGCATTACCTGCCTTCTTCCGAGCGACGCTCTGCCTGACCCAACGGACTTAAAACGCATGACCACATCCACATCCACGGCCTCAGACATTTCGCTCACAGGGCGCAAGGTACTGGTCACCGGCGGTGCGCGTGGCCTGGGCGAGGCGTTTGCACGTGCGCTGCTGGGCGCGGGCGCGCAAGTCGTGATCAGCGATGTGCTGCATGAACGCGGCCAGGCGCTGGCCAAAGAGCTCGGTTCAGGCGCGCATTACCTGCCGATGGACTTGAGCGACCCGGCCGCCATCGCGGCAGGGGTCAACGCCGCAGCTGCACACATGGGTGGGCTAGACGGCCTTGTCAACAATGGCGCCATCACCAATTCAGGCGGCAAAGTCATGGGTGACATTGCCACGGACATGTGGGATCGGGTGATGAGCGTCAACGTGCGCGGCACCTGGCTAGCGACGGTGGCAGCACAGCCGCACCTGGCCGCTGGCGGCAGCGGGCGCGTGGTCAATCTGGCCTCTGACACCGCTTTGTGGGGCGCGACCAATCTGATGGCCTATGTGGCCAGCAAGGGCGCCGTGATGGCCATGACCCGCTCGATGGCGCGCGAGTTGGGCCCGCAAGGCATCACCGTCAACGCCATAGCTCCCGGCCTGACCCTGGTTGAGGCGACGCAATACGTGCCGCAGGCCCGCCACGACCACTACCGCAATGGCCGCGCCATAGAACGTGCGCAGATGCCCGAAGACGTGACCGAAGCCGTGCTGTTTTTGCTGTCGCGCGGCAGCGGCTTTATCACCGGACAAGTGCTGCCCATCAACGGCGGCTTTGTCATGAACTGAGACATCATTCAAACTAGGAATCCCCATGAACGCAGCCAATCAACCCCTCTTCAATGAACGCGGCCTGATGGACGCGGCGATCCCGCCTGAGGCCGAGATTCAGCGCGGCCTGATGGCCGCACCCGGCCAAAGCATGGCCGCCTGGCTGGAAAGTCGCGTGGCCCGCTTTTCCACCCGCAAGTACGACTGGGACGCCTTGAAGTTTCAGGCCGACTACGACCCGACCTACCGCCGCGCCCAAATGCGCTACGTGGGCACGGGTGGAACCGGTATCGCCACCGACATGAACACCGTGCCATCGGCGCACTTCACCTTCTCCACCATGGTGATACCCGCAGGCAATGTCGGCCCATCGCATATCCACTATGACGTCGAGGAGGTGTTTTTTGTCATGCGCGGCAAGATGAAAATCGTCTGCGAAAAAGACGGCGAACGCTGGGAAGCTGTGCTGAACGAGCGCGACCTGATCTCGGTGCCACCCGGCGTGTACCGCGAAGAAACCAACATCGGTGACGAAGACGCCCTGATGTGCGTGATGCTGGGCACACCCAAGCCGATCACACCCACCTACCCGCCCGACAGCCCGCTGGCCAAAATCAAGCGCGACATGCTGGCTGCCGCAGCCAAATAAACACTATTAAATTAGGAGCTACCGCCCAAATTTTCATTGGGTAAAAGCCTGGTTTGATATCCAAAATGCCCTTCAACGCCGACGCTCGCGCTACCCCCACCATAAGCACCCAACCCGGCTTGCTGGCGGAGCGCTTGCAGCGCTTCACGCCGCAAGTGATGGCGGTGCCCGGCGGCCAGGTCGCGTATCGGCAGGCCGGTGCGCAGCGTGTCAGCCATGTGTTGCTGCATGGCATTGGTTCGGCCTCGGGCAGCTGGCTGATGCAGCTTGAAGCCGCCCAAGGCGGTGGCAGCGGCTTGCTCGCGTGGGATGCGCCAGGCTATGCCGTCAGCAGCCCGGTGGCGCCTGGCCGACCCGATGCAGGCGACTACGCCCAGCAGCTGTGGGCCTGGCTCGACGCATTGGGCATCACCCACCCGGTCACGCTGGTGGGGCATTCTCTGGGCGCCTTGATGGCCACTCGTGCCGCCGTGCAGCGCCCGGCCCAAGTGGCCAGACTGGTGCTGCTGGCCCCAGCCCAAGGCTATGCGCGGGCCACGGCCGAAGACCGGCACAAAAAACTCCATGACCGGCTCGACCAGCTGGCAGCACTTGGCCCCGAGGGCTTGGGCCAGCAGCGCGGCGCAGGCATGGTGTCGCCCAACGCGCCGCCTGAGCTGAAGGCTTACGCCCAACGCATGATGTCTCAAATCCATGTCAGTGGTTACACACAGGCGGCGCAAATGCTCGCTGGCGGTGACTTGATCACCGACGTCGTCAAAGTACAGTGCCATGTCAGCGTCGCCAGTGGCCAGCTGGACACCGCCACGCCCCAAGCCGCCTGCCAAGCGGTGGCGCTGGCTGCCAACACCGACTGGCTTGACTTGGGGCTGGTTGGTCACGCCTGCGCGCTGGAGGCGGCAGACCAGGTCAACGCACTTTTGCAATTGACCCACTGAAACATTCGACGCCATGAACGACGCCCCGCCCGACGACCGTTACATCGTCCCAGCCCTTCAGCGTGGGCTGGAGTTGCTGGGTAAATTCAGCCGACAAACGCCACAGCTCAGCGGCGCAGACTTGTCGCGTCAGCTGGGGCTGCCGCGTGCGTCGGTGTTTCGCATGTTGCACACACTTGAAAAATCGGGTTTTGTCGAGCGCGTTGGCGACGGCGCCCAATACAAGCTCAGCCTGGGTGTGCTGCGGCTGGGTTTTGAATACCTCGCCTCGATGGAGTTGACCGAGCATGGCCGCCCCATCATTGAAGCGCTGCGCGACACGTCAGGTTACTCGGCCCATATCGTGGTGCGTGACCAGCGCGAGGTGGTGTTTGTGGCCAAAGCCACCGGCAAGAGCACGTCATTTCACGCCATACAGGTCGGCGCACGCCTGCCAGCTCATGCTACTGTGCTGGGCCGCCAGTTGCTGTGTTGTATGACGCTGGCCGAGCTGACCGCGCTTTACCCCGAAGCGACCTTGCAAAGCTACACCCTTAAAACGCCCAAAACCGTCGCCGAACTCAAGGCCCAGCTCGATACCGACAGACGCAACGGCTACGGCATCAGCCAGGGCGGGTTTGAAACCGGGATTTCCACCATCGCGTCACCCGTGCTGAATGACCGACTCGAAGTGATCGCAGCCGTCAGCATTACGGTGCCGGCACAGCACCTGGACAGCCAGATGACCGACACGCTGGTGCCCCAAGTGCAGCAAGCCGCCCAAGCCTTGACCGAGCGCCTGAGCCACCTGCCCCTACCCCGCGACATGTTGCGCAACTTGCCAACCCTTCCAAACACGATCGCCGCCTGAGCATGACAAACCAACCAGCACACATCACGGTCGGCGAACTGGCCGCCCGCTTCCTGGAGCTTTGCGGCGTGAAGGCAGCATTCGGCGTGATCTCGATTCACAACATGCCGATCCTGGACGCCTTCAACACCCGGCAAAAAATTCGCTTTGTATCCAGCCGGGGTGAGGCCGGTGCCTGCAACATGGCCGATGCTTATGCCCGCGTCACGGGTCGCCTGGGCGTGTGCGTGACCAGCACTGGCACCGGCGCAGGCAATGCCGCCGGCGCGCTGATTGAAGCATTGACCGCCGGCACGCCCATGCTGCACCTGACCGGCCAAATCGAGTCTGATTATCTGGACCGCGACTTGGGGTTCATCCACGAAGCGCCCCAGCAGCTGGCCATGCTGCAAGCGGTGGGCAAAGCCGCGTTTCGCATCCGCAATGCCGAGACCGCACTGGCCACGCTGCGTGAAGCGCACCGCCTGGCATTTACCGCGCCGTGCGGGCCGGTCAGCATTGAGATTCCGATTGACATTCAAGCCAGCCTGATGGACTTGCCGGCCGATTTGGCCCCTCTGGCACTGCAGCCGGTGCAGCCTGATGCCGCGCAAGTGGCCGCACTGGCTGCCTATTTGAAAACCGCCAAACGCCCCTTGCTGTGGCTGGGTGGCGGCGCGCGGGGGGCGCGGGCTGCCGCCCAGCGTTTCGTTGACATGGGCTGGGGTGTGGTCACCTCGGTGCAGGGGCGCGGCATTATTTCTGAAGACAACCCGGCCAGTCTGGGTTCGTACAACCTGCAAAAACCAGCCGAAGACCTGTACCAAAGCTGCGATGCCATGCTGGCCGTGGGCACGCGCCTGCGCAGCAACGAGACGCTGCGTTACAAGCTCAAACTGCCCAAGGCGCTTTACCGCATCGATGCCAACGCCATGGCGCATAACCGGGCTTACCGCAGCGACTATTTTGTGCAGGGCGATGCAGCCGCCACGCTGAACGCGCTGGCCGATATTCTGGAAGGCCAGATGCAAATCGACAAAGCCTTGCATGCCGATGTGCAAGCCGCGCGGGCACAAGCCGCAAAAGCGGTCGATGCCACATTGGGTGCCTATCTGACGCTCAAAAATGCGCTTGAAAAACAAGCCGGGCCAGACATCTGGTGGGTGCGCGACATCACGCTGTCCAACACCATGTGGGGCAACCGCGCGCCACGGCTGAACCACCCGCGTGCGGGCGTTCACGCGCTGGGCGGTGGCATTGGCCAGGGCTTGGCCATGGCGATTGGCACCTCGATTGCCGATGCTGAACACGGCCTGAAACGCAAGACGGTGGCATTGGCCGGCGACGGCGGCTTCATGCTGAATGTGGGCGAACTGGCCTGCGCTGTGCAGGAGCGCGCCCAGCTGGTGGTGATCTTGATGAACGACGCCAGGTATGGGGTGATCAAAAATATCCAGGACGATATTTACGGCGGCCGTCACTGCTATGTCGACCTGCACACACCCGACTTTGCCGCGTTTTGTACCAGCCTGCAGGTCGCGTATTTCAAGCTGAAAGAACCCGCTCAAACGGCTGACGTGCTGAGCCAAGCCTTTGCGGCCAGCGGCCCGGTGGTGGTGGAGGTTGACATGCAAAGCTGGGGGCCGTTTGCCGTCAAGTTTGCCGGCCCCATTTTGAAGAAAGATTGACATGCTGGACGTCACCCTCATCGGTTACGGCGCGATTGGCCAGGCGCTTTGCCGCAGGCTCAAAGGCAGCCCTTTGGTCACCGTGACCCATGTGGTGGTGCGTGAGCCGCGCATGGCCGATGTGCAGGCAGCGCTCAATGCAGCAGGCAGCAACGCGCAGGCGGTCGCCGCTGTGCCACCAAGCGCCAAGGTGGTGCTCGAATGTGCAGGCCACCAGGCGCTGACCACACACGTCTTGGGCGCACTCCAAGCAGGTTGCGAATGCGCCGTGATGTCGGTCGGCGCCTTGTCTGAGCGCGGCTTGCCCGAGCGCCTGGCCGAAGCGGCGCAAGTTGGCAACACGCAGGTGCATTTGCTGGCCGGTGCGATTGGCGGCATTGATGCACTGGCCGCGGCCCGGCAAGCCGGTTTGGTGGAGGTGACCTACACCGGGCGCAAACCACCGCAAGGCTGGAAGGGCTCCGCCGCTGAAAGTCTGGTCAACCTCGCCACACTCACCGAAGCCACGGTTATTTTTGAGGGGAACGCACGCGAAGCAGCGCAGACTTACCCCAAAAATGCCAACGTGGCCGCCACAGTGTCACTGGCCGGGCTGGGGCTGGACGCAACCCGCGTGCGTCTCATTGCTGACCCGGCTGTGACGGACAACATCCATGAGATCCACGCACGCGGCGAGTTTGGCGAGATGCAGGTGACGATGCGCGGCAAGCCCCTGGCCGAGAACCCCAAAACATCGGCTCTCACCGTGCTGTCAGCGCTGCGTTTTCTGCACAACCGGGCCAGCGGACTCACCCTATGACGACGCCTCATCTGCAAACCTTGATCGCAGGCCAGTGGCGCGACGCCTCGGGCCCGGCGTACGCCACCGACTACCCGCATGACGGCAGCCAGGTCGCCACATTGAACGCCGCCACAGCGCAGGATGTCGACCAAGCCGTGCAAGCCGCCGAGCGAGCGCGCCAGCAGCCCGCATGGGCTAATCTCAAGCCACACGAACGCGCCGGTTTGCTGCACAACATCGCCGCTGGGATACGTGCGCGCGCTGAAGAGCTGGCCCAGCTGCAGCGGCTGGACAACGGCAAACCGATCAAAGAAACCCGCGCCTTGGTCGCCAGCGCAGCAGGCACCTTTCAGTTTTTTGCAGCTGCCTGCGAAACCCATGAAGATGCCATCACCCCTCAGCGCGGCGACAGCATCACCCTGAGCGTGCACGAGCCGCTCGGCGTGGTGGGCGCCATCACGCCATGGAACTCACCGATTGCCAGCGAGGCGCAAAAGCTGGCCCCGGCCCTGGCGGCGGGTTGCGCGGTGGTTTTCAAACCGGCTGAAATCACGCCCCGCATGGCCATTGAACTGGCCCGCATTGCGCAAGCCGCTGGCGTGCCCGACGGCATCATCAGCGTGCTACCCGGCAAGGGCTCCATCGTTGGAGAAGCACTTGTGCGGCATCCGCTCATCAAGCGCATCGCGTTTACCGGCGGCACTCAGGTTGGCATGGGTATTGCGCGTATCGCGGCAGACAAACTCATGCCCACATCGCTGGAACTGGGCGGCAAGTCGCCGACCATTGTTTGCCAAGATGCCGACCTGGACCACGCCGTCGCAGGCGTGTTGTACGGTATTTTCAGCTCCTCCGGCGAGTCGTGCATTGCGGGTTCACGCGCCTTTGTGCATGCCAGTGTGTATGACGAGTTCAAGGCTCGCTTGCTGGTAGGCGTTAAAAATTTGCGCGTAGGCGACCCAGCCAGCGAGGCCACCCATATGGGCCCGCTGGTCAGCAAAAGCCACCGCGCCTCGGTTGAAGCGTATGTGCAACTTGGTATGGACGAAGGTGCCAAGGTTTTGTGTGGCGGCGCACGCCCACACGGCGCTGCCTTTGACAAAGGCAGCTACTACCAACCCACCATCATCGAAGGCCTGCCAAACAGCGCCCGCATGTGCCAGGAAGAAATTTTCGGCCCGGTGCTGGCGCTGTTGCCCTGGCACGACGAGGCTGACTTGATCGCCCAGTGCAACGACAACGTGTACGGTCTGGCGGCGGGCATCTGGAGCCAAGATTACAAAACCGTTTGGCGACTGGGCCGCGCGCTACAAACCGGCACCGTCTGGGTCAACACCTACAAGGTGTTCTCGGTCAGCACACCGTTTGGCGGCGTCAAGATGAGCGGCACAGGCCGCGAAAAAGGCCGGCTCGGCATTTTGGAATACACCAGCCAGAAAAGCTATTACTGGGGCATGAATGAGCACGCCATGCCGTGGGCCATGACGTGATCAATAACGTGACAAGTGCTATGAATCAAAACCTGAACCAGCAAACCGAAGGCATTGACGCCATCACCTATTCCACCGAAGCGTGGGACGAAGCGGCCAAATTTTTTGCCGACTGGGGGCTGAAAAACATCAGCCACAGCGCGGCGCTGCAAGAGTGGGAAACGCTCAACGGTGCCCGCGTGAATGTTCGGCGCACAGCTGACGCAACATTGGCGCCGCCAATAGAAGCTGGCCCCACCTTGCGTGAGGTGGTGTGGGGTGTGCGCACCGATACGCAGCTCGATGCACTGGCCACCGCGTTGGCAAGCGCGCCCGGTTTCAAAGACCAGCGCTCGACCCACGGCACCGTACAGGCACTGGACCCGCATGGCCTGCAAATCGTGTTCCAAAAAAGCGCCAAGCACAGCATTGACATCCAAGGCGTGGCCACCAACACCTGGGACGAGGCTCGCCGCATTGACAAGCCGTCACCGATTTACGACAGCGCCCAGCCAATAGAGATTGGCCATGTGGTGCTGTTCACCGACAAGCTGGATGTGGCCGAAGCGTTTTATGCCAGTCTGGGTTTCACCACCTCAGACCGCTACCCGGGGCGCGGTATTTTCATGCGCTGCTCGGTCGAGGGTGGGCACCACGATATTTTTTTGCTGCAACTGCCGGGCAAAGCCAGTGGCCTGAACCATGTGGCTTTTACCGTGCGTGACATTCACGAGGTGTTTGGCGGCGGGCTGAACATGAGCCGCAAGGGCTGGAAAACCCAGCTCGGCCCTGGCAAGCACCCGATTTCATCGGCCTTCTTCTGGTACTTTGAAAACCCCTGCGGCGGGCTGATCGAGTACAACGCCGACGAAGACCACCTCACCCACAATTGGCTTGCACGCGACTTTGCACCCAGCCCCACCGCCTTTGCCGAATGGGCGATTGACGGCGGTATTGACGGCTTTACCCGCAGGCAGCCCAAGGTGGCGGCGTCCGGTGCCTTTCTGACTGAAAAACGCTGATTTTCTGGAGCAATCATGAGCACACTGAACACCATGAACGGCATTCCCATTCACGCGCTGCAAGAGCGCCACCTGAGCCCGCACCAGGCGCGCACCCGACCGCCCACCACCTTCGAAGACTTGCTGGGCGACGCCATTGAGCGCGGCTTTGGCGCCGGCCACTGGGAGCTGGACGCGCTTATCGCGCACCTGAACAAAAGCGGGCCGCTGGCGCCTAACAGCCAGCCCTGGACGGCGGAGTCTTTTCAGGCCGTGATGAAAACTCTAGGAGCGTGACATGACTGCTGTTACAGACACCCAAGAAACCAAACCCATCACGCCGCAAGACGTCGACAAGCTGCTCGAGCGCGGCCTGTATGACCTGTGGTATCCGATTTGTCCGTCTGATTTTGTCAAGGAGCGGCCGGTATCGATGCGCCGCCTGGGCTACAAAATCGCGCTGTGGCGCGACGGTGCTGGGCTGATTCACGCGCTCGAAGACCACTGCCCGCACCGGGGCGCGCCGCTGTCGATGGGCGTCAATTTGGGTGACCGACTGGCCTGCCCGTACCACGGCATTGAGGTGCGCTGCGACGGCATGGTGACCAAGGTACCGGCCAGTCCCGGCTGCACGCTGGAAGGCTCACGCGCGGCGCGGTCGTTTCATGTGCAGGACGCCAACGGCGCGATCTGGCTGTACAACAGCCGCCACCATGTCGACACACCGCCCCAGCTGGACTTGCCAGAACAGATGAGCAACCCCGACTGGAGCAGCTTTTTGTGCTACGTGGAGTGGCGCGGCGACTACCGCTACGTGGCTGACAACGTGATGGACCCGATGCACGGCAGCTTTGTGCACAAGCAGTCGCATTCGATGAGCGAGGGCGACATCAGCGCCAAGTTCAAACTGCGCAAAACCGAGCACGGCTTCATGTTTGAAAAAGACGGCCAGCGCGATGTGAACTTTGACTGGACCGAGTGGGGCGACACCGGCACCCACTGGATGCGCTTAGCCATCCCCTACCCCAAAACGGGCGGCCCTGGCGGCAGCTTCACCATCATCGGCAGCTACACGCCGGTCAGCCCGCAGCTGTCCATCGTCTTTTTCTGGCGTTGCCGCAAGGTGCAAGGCTGGCAGCGCGATGTGTGGCGCTTTTTGTACCGGAACCGGCTGGAGGCGCGCCACTGGGTGGTGCTGGAGCAAGACCGCGTGATGCTGGAAACCATGGAGCCTGATGCGAATGCCCGCGAGCATTTGTACGAGCATGACGTTGGCCTGTCGCGCTTGCGCAAAGTGATGCAGAACCTGGCGCAAAAACAGTTGTCTGCGAGCTGAGCCATGGACTTGAAAATTGCAGGCAAAAAAGCCCTGATCTGCGGCGCCAGCGCAGGCTTGGGTCTGGCATGCGCCGAAGCACTGGTGCGCGAGGGCGTTGACGTCGTCATTGCGGCCAGAACCCTCGAAAAGCTTGTGCAGGCTGCGACTCAATTAGAAGCGCTTGGCACTGCAAGCGTGGCCTATGTGGCAGCCGATGTCACAACCCAAGAAGGCCGCGACCGCATTTTCAGTCAGCACCCGAGCTTTGACATCGTCATCACCAATGCTGGCGGCCCGCCACCGGGGGACTTTCGCGACTGGGACCGCGACGCCTGGCTGCGCGCGCTGGACGCCAACATGCTCAGCCCGATTGCCATCATCCAGCAGGTGGTCGACGGCATGATGCAGCGCGGCTTTGGCCGCATCATCAACATCACCTCCAGCGCGGTGAAGTCACCGATCGATGCCTTGGGCCTGAGCAACGGCGCACGCAGCGGCCTGACCGGTTTTGTGGCCGGGCTGGCCCGCAGCACCGTGGCCAAAGGCGTGACCATCAACAACATCCTGCCCGGCACCTTCGAGACCGCCCGGCTGACCAGTAATTTCGCCGCAGCCGCCCAACGCAGCGGACTCGATGCCGCTCAGGTACGCGCAGACCGCATTGCCAAACACCCGGCCAAACGGCTCGGTCATCCCGACGAATTTGGCGCGGCGTGTGCCTTTTTATGCAGCGCCCATGCGGGCTACATCAATGGGCAAAATTTGCTGATGGACGGTGGGTCATTCGGCGGGGCCTGGTAGTTCTTTTATGGAGTTGGCCGGCTTTTGCCGTTCTCTGTACCAGCGTTGCACTCGGAGCTGATCACGCACCAGGCGGTAGTCAAAGCTGTGTCCGGTTTTGGGTACTGAGTAGGTTCGCACACCTGCTGCTGGTGCTTGAACACCCATATTCGGAGAGTCCGATAGCAGCTTGAGCGACTTGTTCACCCGATCATGAATCAAGTCCGCAGTCAAAACGTCTTCTTTGGCGATGTAAATCAGCGTCGCGATAAATTGATTTCGCGCTTGAACCGACCAAACAACGGTCAGGGTCATGCAGCAGAAAGTGCGTCGTGTCTAGCCTGTCGCACTGCATTCAGGGCATCTCGCATGACATCGGTATGCCTTACCTTGGCACCAGCGGCAAACTCTGCATCGGCCTGGGCGTTTTCTTTGATGCTGAGTTCTACCGCGTCAAAACCGTCGCGCAATACGAAACGCAGCATGGCTGCAGGGCTGCGCCCAGAAGCATGTGCCAATCGGCTGATTCTGGTTTGGACGACTTTCGGCAGTTGAATTTCAGGGGTGGTCATGGCGGCACTCCAAAGCGATGTCTGAATATATCTCAGCGGTTCATGGATTGCGGATCAAGTCTGCAATGACTGAAATCATTTTCCCAACTGCCCCATTTGCCCCATCTGCGCCTTGAACTCGGCGCAGTAGTCTTTCTCGGGCAGCGCAGGTGTTTGCCACACGGCATCAAAGGCTTCGGCCTTGTCACCCTCGGCGGCGTCCCCAGCACGCAAGCGGGCCGCCTTGACCTTCAGGCTGGCTGGCAGGTG
>CAMARI010000056.1 GCA_945860515.1 Polaromonas sp. YR568 | reverse complement strand
AGACTGTCGACCAGCATGATGAGGCCGGGTTCCATATCGGCAATCGCCCGCCGTGTCAGGGCGCCCATCATGAGCTTGCGTACACGCGTGTGTAGCGGCGGGTCGTTGAAGACCAAGCTGGTGGTATGGTGTTCAAACAGGGCTGAGGCAGCGCCGTACTTGGGTTCAAACTCGACCTTCTTGTCAGAGCTGAAGCTTTGTGCATCGCGGTAGACCGCCACCAGGTCCGCATGCCGCGTTAAAAAATAAGACCCATCGGGCATGCGGTGAATCGGGCTGCTGTGACGCAGCACGTCGTACACCGGGTAGGGGCTGGCATAAAAGTCAGGCGGTAGGGCGCGCAGGTCGAAAGTGGCTGCAATTTCTTGCGCTCTGGCCGCTGACATGACGCCAATCATTTCAAAAAATCTTTGATGGCCATCAGTGTTTCTTCAGGCGCTTCTGTCATTTGGTGGTGGCCCACAGCCAGGCTCACCACAGAAAAGTCCTTGCCCGTTTTTTCAGCGGTGTCGATCAACAGTTGCGCTAATTTGGCCAGCGTCATCTGGTCTTGTGCGCCGAGCAAAAACAGCACAGGGCAGGTGATGCGGCTGATTGCCGTCTCGCCGTTGGCATAGTCATCACAAGCCTTGAAGCCGCGGTGAAACACGTTGACTTGGGTATTGCTGGCCAGCACCCGTCTTCCCAGCGCCATGTTGCTGCCGTACACCCAGGTGCCGGGGCCGAGTGCCGAAGGCGGGGCGGCCAGCGTGCTGCGTGAAAACACATTGATCATTTTGAGTGCCGCCATCGGGTTATTCAGCGACATATCGAGCAGCGCTGGAGACACCTTCATGGGGAAAGCCGTGCCCACCAGCACCAGGTGCGTGGCCCGCTCTTTCAGTTTTGAAGCAACTTCTAACGCAATCAGTGAGCCCCAGCTGTGGCCCACCAGCGCTGCGTTTTCAATGCCTGCCGCATCTAGCAGTGCTTCAATAAAAGTAGCGGCTTCTTCAACACTGGCGGGCGCATCGCCTTCGCTTTTGCAATGTCCCGGCAGGTCAACGGCCAGCACGTTCCAGCCATGGTTGGCCATGTACCGGCTCTGCAAAATCCACACGCTGTGGTCGCCCAGCACGCCGTGAATAAACACCACCGTGGGTTTTGCAGCCTCGAAAGCTTTGCCTGCTGTGTAGCAGTAGGTTTTGTGGTTGTTGACTTGCAGGTACATGGCTTAGGCTCCCGCTTTTTCAGTGGCCTTCTCGGCGGCTTTCAAAGCCCGTTTCAAGTCGTCTATCAAATCATCGGCATCTTCGAGTCCAATCGACAAACGAATCGTGCCTTGCGTGATGCCTGCGCCGCTCAGGGCTTCGTCAGTCATCCGAAAGTGCGTGGTGCTGGCCGGATGAATCACCAAACTTCGGCAGTCGCCCACATTGGCCAGATGGCTGAAAACCTTCAGGCTTTCAACAAAAGCCTTGCCCTGGTTGCGTGAGCCTTTCAAGTCGAAGCTGAACACGGAGCCTGCGCCGCGTGGCAACAATTTTTTAGCCAGCGCGTGGCTGGTGTGTGTGTCAAGCAACGGGTGCCCAACGCGCGCGACAAAGGGGTGGCTGGCCAAAAAATTCACGACCTTTTCAGTGTTGCTCATGTGGCGTTCCATGCGCAGGCTCAGGGTCTCGATGCCCTGCAAAATCAGCCAGGCGGTGTGTGGGCTCATGCAGGCGCCAAAGTCTCTCAAGCCTTCACGCCGCGCGCGCAGTAAAAACGCCCCGACGGTACTTTCTTCACTGAACACCATGTTGTGAAAGCCGTCATAGGCTTCGGTGAGTTCCTTGAACTTGCCCGATTTTTCCCAGTCAAATGACCCACCATCGACAACAATGCCGCCAATCACCGTTCCGTGGCCGCTTAAAAACTTGGTCGCTGAGTGGTAGACCAGATCGGCGCCGTGGTCAAACGGCTTGATGAGCCAGGGTGAGGTGAGGGTGGAGTCGACCAGCAGCGGCGCACCGGCCTCGTGCGCGATAGCGGCAACAGCTTCAATGTCCAGCACATCCAGGCCAGGGTTGCCCACTGTCTCGCCAAAAAACAGCTTGGTATTGGGCCTGCTTGCTGCGCGCCAGCCGTCGAGGTCACCGGGTTTGACAAACGTGGTGTCAATGCCAAAGCGGCGCATGGTGTAGTGCAGCAGGTTTTGCGAGCCGCCATACAAAGCCGTCGATGCGACGATGTGCGAGCCCGCACCCATCAGCGTTGCAATGCTCAGGTGCAGCGCCGCCTGGCCACTGGCGGTGGCAATGGCACCTATGCCGCCTTCAAGTGCAGCCACACGCTGCTCCAGCACCGCGTTGGTCGGGTTGCTGATGCGTGAATACACATGGCCTGCACGCTCCAGATTGAAAAGCGATGCCGCGTGATCGCTTGATTCAAAAACAAAGGAGGTGGTCAGGTGAATCGGTACCGCCAGTGCGCCAGTTGTGGGGTCAGGCGATGCGCCCGCATGCAGCGACAGAGTGTCAAAGCCAGGGTCAGCGTAGCCAGGCATGGGGTTGTCTCCAGATGAAAGAATACAAATCGGCCGCCCACTTGGGCACGCCCCAGCTTATTGTGGGCTATATTGCCAAACAACTTCCCGAAACGCTGTCGCGAGTGGGAAAATAGCCTGATCAATCTGGGGAGACCGCCATGAAAGTAGCTGATATTTTGCGCGTCAAGGGCAGCACGCTGTATACCGTTCAGCCCGACGAGCCGCTGGCCAAAGCTGCGCAAATCATGGCCGAAAAAGACATCGGTTCACTGGTCGTGATGGAGCACGGCGATCTGGTCGGCATGCTGACTTTCAGGGAAGTGATTGTCAGCATCGTCGGCAATGGCGGTGAGGTAGGCCGCATGCTGGTGCGAAAAGCCATGGACGACCATCCGCTGACCTGCACCAGCGAGACAGATCTGGACGAAGTGCGCCGCATGATGCTGGACCGCCATGCCCGCTACATGCCCGTGATGAACCAGAAAATGCTGATGGGCGTGATCAGTCTGTACGACGTCGCCAAAGCGGTAGTGGACAGCCAGAATTTTGAAAACAAGATGCTCAAGGCCTACATCCGCGACTGGCCTGCCGAGAAGGAAGAGGGCAAGGACGGTTAATCAGTCGCTTGGTGTACCCCTCGGAATCTGCTCGCAATTGGCTTGAACGCATCAGGTCCCGCAGCTGCGGTGCAATCAAGTTGCCCGCCTTTGGCTCGCCTGACCGAAGGCTCCAGCCACAGTTAAAATCGATGCACTATGAGCGGCAGCACCTTCGGCAATTTATTCGCAGTCACCAACTTCGGTGAATCCCACGGCCCGGCCATTGGCTGCGTGATCGACGGCTGCCCGCCGGGCATGTCGCTTTGTGAGGCCGACATTCAAATCGACCTGGACCGCCGCCGACCCGGTACCAGTCGCCATGTCACCCAGCGCAACGAGCCTGATGCGGTCGAGATTTTGTCCGGTGTGTACCAGGGCAAAACCACTGGCACGCCGATTGCGCTGCTGATACGCAATACCGACCAGCGCAGCAAGGACTACGGCAACATTCTGGAGACCTTTCGCCCTGGGCACGCTGACTACACCTACCTGCACAAGTACGGCCTGCGTGACCCGCGCGGCGGCGGCCGGTCGTCGGCCCGCATGACAGCGCCTGCCGTGGCTGCCGGTGCCGTGGCCAAAAAGTGGCTGTTTGAAAAGTACGGCACCACCTTTCAGGGCTGCATGACGCAAATTGGCGATGTGGTGATTCCGTTTGAGTCGTGGGCGCATGTGGCGCACAACCCGTTTTTTGCTCCGAGCGCCGATGTTTCAAACCTGGAAGCCTACATGGACGCGCTGCGCAAGTCCGGCGACTCCTGTGGTGCCCGGATTCGGATCACCGCCTCAAAAGTACCCGTGGGCCTGGGCGAGCCGCTGTACGACAAGCTCGATGCCGACATTGCCTTTGCCATGATGGGCATCAATGCGGTCAAGGGCGTTGAAATTGGCGCGGGCTTTGGCGCGGTAACTCAGCGCGGCACCACCCACGGCGACGGCTTGTCGCCAGACGGCTTCATGTCCAACAACGCCGGTGGCGTGCTGGGCGGCATCAGCACCGGACAAGACCTGGACGTGTCGATTGCCATCAAACCGACCAGCTCCATCATCACACCGCGCCAGTCGATTGACACCGCAGGCAACCCGGCCGAGGTGGTGACCAAAGGCCGCCACGACCCCTGCGTGGGCATACGCGCTACGCCGATTGCCGAAGCCATGCTGGCGCTGGTGGTGATGGAACACGCCCTGCGCCAGCGTGCGCAAAATGCGGATGTGGTGGTCAGCACACCCGACATCATGCGCAGCAGCCTGAAAAGCTGATTTTTGCCGTCGATGGGTTTAAAGGGCCTGAACCACTGTTTCAGGTGTCGAATTCGCCTCTAGGCCAATGAAACATGAGCTGGAAGCTATTCAATATGTAGCTATCGAGGCTTGGCTTTCAATCCCAGCCAAGCCTTTGCAGCGGCGTCAAAAAGCTCAGGCCGCTGCGACCGCAATCCCCTTGAATTCGCCCGTGGCAATCCGCTTTTGCCATTCAGCCGGTCCGGTGATGTGCGCGCTGGTACCGCCTGAATCAACGGCGACCGTCACCGGCATGTCGACCACGTCAAACTCGTAAATGGCTTCCATGCCCAAGTCAGCAAAACCCACGACTTTGGCGTTTTTGATCGCTTTGGACACAAGGTAGGCCGCGCCGCCAACGGCCATCAGATAGGCGCTTTGGTGTTTTTTGATGGCTTCAATCGCCACCGGGCCACGCTCGGCTTTGCCGATCATGCTGATCAACCCGGTGTTGGCCAGCATCATTTCGGTAAAACCGTCCATGCGGGTGGCCGTTGTCGGGCCTGCCGGGCCAACGGCTTCGTCACGCACTGGGTCCACTGGGCCGACGTAGTAAATCACGCGATTGGTGAAGTCAACAGGCAGTGCTTCACCGGCTGCCAGCATGGTTTGAATGCGCTTGTGCGCCGCGTCGCGGCCGGTCAGCATTTTGCCGCTGAGCAGCAGCGTGTCGCCGGGTTTCCAGCTCGCCACCTCGGCCTTGGTCAGCGTGTTCAGGTTCACGGCCTTGCTTTTCACATAGTCGGGTGTCCAGTTCACGTCGGGCCAGGTATCCAGCGGCGGCGGCGTCAGGTACACCGGGCCGCTGCCGTCCATCACAAAATGCGCATGGCGCGTGGCAGCACAGTTGGGGATCATCGCTACCGGTTTGCCCGCAGCGTGGGTCGGGTACATATTGATTTTGACGTCCAGCACTGTGGTCAGCCCGCCCAGGCCTTGCGCGCCTATGCCCAGCGCGTTGACTTTTTCAAACAGCTCGATGCGCAGGGCCTCTACCTTGGTCAATGCCGCGCCTGATTTGGCTTTGGCTTGCAGCTCGTACATGTCCAGGTCTTCCATCAGGCTTTCCTTGGCCAGCAGCATGGCTTTTTCAGCCGTGCCGCCAATGCCGATGCCGAGCATGCCGGGTGGGCACCAGCCTGCGCCCATGGTGGGCACGGTTTTCAGCACCCAGTCGACAATGCTGTCGCCGGGGTTCAGCATGGCCAGCTTGCTTTTGTTCTCGCTACCGCCGCCTTTGGCGGCCACAGTCACTTCAATCGTGTTACCTGTCACCAGCTCGGTGTTGATCACAGCAGGCGTGTTGTCTTTGGTGTTCTTTCGGTCGAATTGCGGGTCTGCCACGACCGAGGCGCGCAGGGTGTTGTCGGGGTGGTTGTAACCACGGCGCACGCCTTCATTTACCGCATCGTCAACGCTGCCAGTAAAACCTTCCCAACGCACGTCCATGCCGATTTTTAAAAACACATTGACGATGCCGGTGTCCTGGCAAATGGGCCGCTGGCCGGTGGCGCTCATTTTGCTGTTGGTCAAAATCTGCGCAATCGCGTCTTTGGCGGCGGGGCTTTGCTCTGCTTCATAAGCGCGTGCCAGATGGGCAATGTAATCGGCTGGGTGGTAGTAGCTGATGTATTGCAGGGCAGCAGCGATGGATTCGATGAGGTCGGCTTGACGAATGGTTGTGGTGGTGATTGTCATGGGGCGTGATTCGTGGGATGAGGGGCTTTGGGCAAAGAAAATTCAACCCTGCTATTTTGACAGGTAAGCACCATGACCCCAACCGGTACTGAACACGATACCTTTGGCTCGATCGGTGTGTCCGCCAGCAGACTGTGGGGCGCACAAAGATGGCAGCAGCTTGAGCGCTGCGGCGATCGGATCAGGCCATGTAACGGGTGAGCAGTTTGATGCCTGGGTGGTGCCTGCAAAAATGACACACGCTTGAGAGGGCCCCTTGAAAGTGCATTTGCCCGATCAATGCTTTTCAGCTGCAATGCCAGACATGATTTTATCGGTGTAGGCAATGGCCACCGCCGACAATAAAAACACGATGTGAATCACGGTTTGCGCAATCAGCACACGGTCGGTGTAATTGTCGGCGTTGATAAAAGTCTTCAACAAATGAATCGAACTGATACCGATGATGGCCGTGGCGAGCTTGACCTTGAGCACGCTGGCGTTCACATGGCTGAGCCACTCAGGCTGGTCGCGGTGGCCTTCCAGGTTCATGCGGCTGACAAAGGTTTCGTAACCGCCCACAATCACCATGATCAGCAGGTTGGAAATCATCACCACGTCAATCAGCGCCAGCACAACCAGCATGATGACAGTTTCGTTCAATGTGACGATCTCTACCGGGGTTTTGTAGCCGATGCTGGTGATCAGTGCCTGCAAGTCGGGCAGGCTGCCGAAGGCCGCGGCAATCAGGTGTTTGAGCTCCACCAGGAAGTGAACCACATACACGGCTTGCGCTGCAATCAGGCCCAGATACAGCGGCAACTGGAGCCAGCGACTGGCAAAAATAAAATTTGGCAAAGGCCGCAGGGGAGAGTGTTTTTTTGGTGTTTCTTCGGACATGGGAGAAATTGTAGAGGCTGAAATAAAGATTGCCGATGAGAGCAAAGGAAAGTTTTGTAAGATTCAAGCCAGTCAGTAACCCGTAAGAGCGATGCGGGACAGTAACACGGTTCTCAAGACAGGCTTGTGACAAACAGGAGACAAAAAATGAGCACGAACAATTCGAACATCGAGTCTACGCTGGTTGAAAACCGCGTTTTCCCGCCTAGCCCTGCCGCCGTCAAGGCGGCCCGTATTTCGGGCATGCCTGCTTACAACGCCATGTGCGCCGAGGCCGACAAGGATTTTGAGGGCTTCTGGGCCAAGCTGGCTCGTGACAACCTGAGCTGGAAAAAGCCCTTCACCGAAGTGCTGAACGAGTCCAACGCACCGTTTTACACCTGGTTTGCGGACGGCCATCTCAATGCGTCCTACAACTGCCTGGACCGCCACTTAGGCACGCCCACCGAAAACAAAAAAGCCATCATTTTTGAAGGCGATGACGGCTCCATCGTCAATGTCACCTACAAGGAGCTGCACGCCAAAGTCAGCCAGTTTGCCAGCGCGCTGAAGGCCATGGGCGTTCAAAAAGGTGACCGCGTGGTCATCTACATGCCGATGACCGTCGAAGGCGTGGTGGCCATGCAAGCCTGTGCCCGCATTGGCGCCACGCATTCAGTGGTGTTTGGCGGCTTTTCCGCAAAAAGTTTGCAAGAGCGCATTCAGGACGCCGGTGCGGTGGCCGTGATCACCGCCAATTACCAGCTGCGCGGCGGCAAAGAGCTGCCGCTCAAAGCGATTGTGGATGAAGGTCTGGCTATGGGCGGCTGCGAGTCAATCAAGAACGTCATCGTCTACCAGCGCACCGCCACTGCTTGCAACATGGTCGCCGGGCGCGACAGCCTGATGCATGAAGTCACCGCCAAAGCCGCACCCGAATGTGTGCCTGAATTTGTGGGTGCGGAGCATCCGCTGTTCATTCTTTACACGTCAGGCTCCACCGGCAAACCCAAAGGCGTACAGCACAGCACAGGTGGCTATTTGCTGTGGGCCAAGCTGACAATGGACTGGACCTTTGATTTGCAGCCGACCGATGTATTTTGGTGCACCGCAGACATCGGCTGGATTACCGGGCACACCTATGTGGCCTATGGCCCTCTGGCCGCTGGTGCCACGCAGGTCATTTTTGAAGGCATTCCTACATTCCCGAATGCGGGTCGCTTCTGGCAAATGATCGAGCGCCACAAGGTATCGATTTTCTACACCGCACCAACAGCTATTCGCTCCCTCATCAAGGCCGCTGAAGCCGATGAGAAAGTTCATCCTGACCGGTCAGATTTAAGCAGCCTGCGCATTCTGGGTTCGGTCGGTGAGCCGATCAATCCTGAAGCCTGGATGTGGTACTACAAAAACGTGGGTGGCGAGCGCTGCCCGGTGGTCGATACCTTCTGGCAGACTGAAACCGGCGGCCACATGATCACGCCGCTACCCGGTGCCACCCCACTGGTGCCCGGCAGTTGCACGCTGCCGCTGCCTGGCATCATGGCTGCGATTGTTGACGAGACAGGCCATGATTTGCCCAACGGCGCAGGCGGCTTGCTGGTCGTCAAGCGCCCCTGGCCGTCGATGATTCGCACCATCTGGAACGACCCCGAGCGTTTCAAGAAAAGTTACTTCCCCCCAGAAATGGGCGGCACGATTTACCTGGCGGGTGACGGCGCGGTGCGCAACAAAGACAACGGTTACTTCCGCATCACTGGGCGCATTGACGACGTGCTGAACGTATCAGGTCACCGCATGGGTACGATGGAAATCGAGTCCGCTCTGGTGGCGCACACCACGCTGGTGGCCGAGGCCGCTGTTGTCGGCAGGCCAGATGACCTGACGGGCGAGGCGATTGTGGCTTTTGTGGTGCTCAAGCGCTCTCGTCCCACCGGCGACGAGGCCAAAGCGATTGCCAAAGAGCTGCGCGAGTGGGTTGGCAAGCAGATTGGACCGATTGCCAAGCCGAAGGACATCCGCTTTGGCGACAACCTGCCTAAAACCCGTAGCGGAAAAATCATGCGCCGCCTGTTGAGGGGCATTGCCAAGGGCGAGGCGATCACGCAGGACACGTCGACACTTGAAAACCCTGCCATCCTTGATCAGTTGGCTGAAAATCTGTAAAAGATCAGGTTGATGCTGACATAAAAAAGCCCGCTGACAGCGGGCTTTTTACATGCGGCGTGGTAAAAATTATTTGGAGCCAGCCAGGATCCAGGCGATCAGTTTTTTGGCATCGGCATCACTCACCTGTGCGTTAGCTGGCATGGGTACCGGGCCCCAGGCACCTGCACCACCTTTGATGACTTTTCCTGACAGCTTGTCGACCGCATCGGCTTGACCTGCGTATTTGGTGGCGATGTCTTTGTAAGACGGGCCAACGAGTTTTTTCTCAACAGCGTGGCAGGCCATGCAGTTTTTGGAGTTGGCCAGAGCCATATCAGCCAGGGCAGGTGTTGATACTGCGAGTAAGGTGCCTACAGTAGCGATGGCGGCAAGAATTCGTTTCATGGATTGTCCTCGTGGGTCTCGTTCATGTTCGGTTGAAATAAGTTAACGTCATTGTAGTGATTTGGGTTGACGCCATAGCTGCAGCGCAGTCAACAGGGGATGCGGCATTTTCAACACAGATTGCCTGAACTCAGGAGCCACGCATGTGTTTTTGATGGGCTGACAACTCTGGCTATACCAAGCGCAAGCAGGACCGCTTGGACAAACAGCGTGAAGCGATGGGGATGCCGCCGTCCAAGGGCAAGAGGTGAGTCAATAGTCGTCCAGTACAGCACCCTTGCTGGCGCTTGATGCGTTGAACGCAAACTTGGCCTGTACGCCACGTGTGTAACGCGGCTTCGGAGCGACCCAGCCGACTTTGCGTTTGGCCAGTTCCTCATCGCTGATGTTCAATTGCAGCAGCAATTGCTTCGCATCAATGGTGACCGAGTCACCTTCCTGAATAAATGCGATGTTGCCGCCTGCGGCTGCTTCGGGTGCCACATGGCCAACCACCATGCCCCAGGTACCGCCTGAAAAGCGGCCATCGGTGATCAGGCCGACCGACTCACCCAGGCCCGCACCAATCAGCGCGCCGGTCGGTGCCAGCATTTCCGGCATGCCAGGGCCGCCTTTGGGGCCCAGGTAACGCAACACCATCACGTCGCCCGCTTTGATCTTGCCCGCCAGAATCGCAGCCAGACCCGATTGCTCGTCGTCAAACACCCGCGCCGGGCCGGTCATCACCGGGTTTTTCAGGCCGGTGATCTTGGCTACGGCCCCTTCGGGCGACAAATTGCCTTTGAGAATCGCCAGATGGCCTTGTTTGTACATCGGCCTGTCAATCGGGCGAATCACGTCCTGGTCGGCACGTGGCACATCGGGGATGTCTTTGAGGACTTCAGCAATCGTCTGCCCACTGATCGTCAAACAGTCGCCGTGCAGCAAGCCAGCGGCCAGCAGCGTTTTCATGACTTGCGGAATCCCGCCTGCCTTGTGCAGGTCAACTGCCAGGTACTGGCCCGATGGCTTCAGGTCACACAACACCGGCGTTTTAACGCGGATACGCTCAAAATCATCAATCGTCCAGTCCACGCCTGCCGTGTGGGCAATCGCCAAAAAGTGCAAAACCGCGTTGGTTGAACCGCCCGTGGCCATGATCACGGCAACGGCGTTTTCAATCGCTTTTTTCGTCACGATGTCGCGTGGTTTGATGTCTTTTTTCACGGCTTCAATCAGCACACGGGCTGACTCAGCAGCCGAGTTCATTTTTTCGTCATGCGGGTTGGCCATGGTGCTGGAATAGGGCAGCGAGATGCCCAGTGCTTCGAAAGCGCTGGACATGGTGTTGGCCGTGTACATGCCGCCGCAGCTGCCGGTGCCGGGCACGGCGCGGCGCTCAATTTGCTCCAGGTCTTCATCGCTCATGCGGCCAGCTGAGTTTTCGCCCACCGCTTCAAACACGCTGACGATGTTCAGGTCTTTGCCCTTGTAGTGGCCGGGCAAAATTGTGCCGCCGTAAACGTAGATGGCAGGCACGTTGGCACGCAACATGCCCATCAAACCGCCAGGCATGTTTTTGTCGCAGCCACCGACCACCAGAACACCGTCCATCCACTGACCTTGCACGCAGGTCTCGATGCAGTCGCTGATGACTTCGCGGCTGACCAGCGAATACTTCATGCCCTCGGTGCCCATGGCCATACCGTCAGAAATGGTGGGTGTGCCAAACACCTGCGCATTGCCGCCTGCCGCTTCAATGGCTGCAATCGCAGCATCGGCCAGCTTTTGCAAACCGCTGTTGCACGGGGTGATGGTGCTGTGCCCGTTGGCCACGCCGATCATGGGTTTTTTAAAGTCAGCGGTCTCGTAACCCATGGCGTAGTACATCGATCGATTCGGTGCACGGGATTTGCCTTCGGTGATGTTTTTGCTGCGGGGGTTCAGGGTGATGGTTTTGATGTCCATGGGGTGCCTCGTAGATAGTCGTCGTTTTTTGCAAATGTGATTGTATTTGCTTGTTTTACCTGACTTGGGTCAGGTCACGCTGAGCGTGCAAAATACGCGCATGCTTATTCACCCTGAAATCCATCCCGTCGCTCTGCAACTCGGTCCTTTGGCCATTCACTGGTACGGTTTGACCTATCTGGCAGCCTTTGGCCTGTTCTTTTTTCTGGCCACGCTGCGCCTGAAGCATCAGCCCTACGCATCCATCACAGGGCAGGGCGCCTGGAGTCGGCGCGATATTGAAGACGTGCTGTTTCTGGGTGTGATGGGCGTGGTGGCGGGCGGGCGGGTTGGCTATTGCCTGTTTTACAAACCGGCTTATTACGCCAGTCACCCGCTGGAGATCTTTTATGTCTGGCAAGGCGGCATGAGCTTTCATGGCGGCTTGATTGGCGTTTTGGTGTCGCAGTGGTGGTTTGCGCGCAGCCGTCAGCGGCCCTGGCTACAGGTGATGGACTTTATTGCGCCGTGTGTGCCAACCGGGCTGGCGGCTGGCCGGGCGGGCAACTTCATCAATGGCGAACTGTGGGGCAGGGTGGCTGACCCAGCGCTGCCGTGGGCCATGCTGTTCAAGGGCGGCGGCCCGTTGCCGCGCCATCCGTCACAGATTTACCAGTTTTTGCTGGAGGGCCTGCTGCTGTTTGTGCTGCTGTGGCTGTACGCGAGAAAGCCACGAAAAATGGGTCAGGTCTCAGGCGCGTTTTTGTTGGGTTATGGCGTGCTCAGGTTCATTGCAGAATTTTTCCGCGAGCCCGATGCGCATCTGGGTATTTTGCAGCTCGGCATGAGCATGGGCCAGTGGCTGTGCGTACCGATGATGGTTGGCGGCCTCGCGCTGTGGGTGTGGGCTTCAAAGCAGCAAAAAGCCAACTGAAAAGGCTGCTTTCGGGTGGCTCTTAGGCTCCCAAGTCAATGAATACGGGCGCTAACAGCTATAAAAATAGCAGCGTTTGAAGCACACTCAAGTCAGTTGCCTGGCCAGTAAAACAGCCACATGGACGGCCTCGCGCTGCGCGCCGTCCCTGATTTGATGGCGGCAACTGGTGCCGTCTGCCACCACAATCGCACCGGGCTGCTGGCGCACTGCCGGCAGCAGGCTCAGTTCAGCCATTTGCATCGACACCTCGTAGTGCGCTGCCTCGTAGCCAAAGCTGCCTGCCATGCCGCAGCAGCTCGATTCAATCAGTTCGGGTTGCGCGCCGGGGATGAGCCTGAGCACATCGATGATGGGGCTGACCGCAGCGAAGGCTTTTTGGTGGCAGTGGCCGTGCAGCAGGATGGGCTGCGTTGTCGGTTTGAGTTTCGCCTTGAGGGCTTCAAGCTTGCCGGCCGCCGCCTCGCGTGCCAAAAACTCTTCCAGCAGCAGGGCGTGCTGGCTGATGGTTTGTGCGGCTGCACCCAAACCCATGCTCAGGGCTTCGTCGCGCAGGGTCAGCAGGCATGAAGGCTCAAGGCCGACGATGGCGATGCCTTGTGCGGCAAAGGGCAGCAGGGCGTTGACCAGCTCGCTTGCCTTGGCCTTGGCCTCGTCCACCATGCCGCTGGCCAGGTAGGTGCGGCCGCAGCAAAGTGCCTTGCCATCCGGGGCTGATTTGCTGGCGACATGGACGGTGTAGCCAGCGGCTTGCAGCACGTTGACGGCCGAAAGGGCATTGTCAGATTCAAAATAACCGTTGAAGGTATCGACGAACAGCACCACCGGTTTGGCAGCGGCAAGTACTTGCTCGCGGCTGGCGGTTTTGATGCCGGCGTTGAAAAACGTCTTGGTTTGCCACTGCGGCAAGGTGCGTTTGCTGGACAAACCCAGCCATTTTTCGCTCAAAACAGCCAGGCCCGGAATCTTGTCGCGCAAATTTAGTAGCGGTGCAAAGCGGCTGGCCAAAGGCGCGTAGTCGGGCAGGTAGGCAACCAGCTTGTCTTTGAATGTGTGGCCATGCTTTGCTTTGTAATGGTGCAAAAACTCGACCTTCATTTTGGCCATGTCCACGCCGGTGGGGCAGTCGCGCTTGCAACCTTTGCAGCCGACGCACAGGTCTAGCGCTTCAATGACAGCTTCGTCAACGTCACCCTCCAATTGCCCTGACAACGCCAGCCGCAGCGTATTGGCGCGTCCGCGTGTCGAGTCCTTTTCATCCCGCGTCACCCGGTAGCTGGGGCACATGGTGCCCGCGTCAAACTTGCGGCAGTGGCCGTTGTTGTTGCACATGTCCACCGCTTTGGCAAAGCCCTGCGCTGGGTCGCCGCCCGTGCCAGGCGCGCTGGTTTGTTCTGTCACCGGGTCGTTTTGCACGTTCCAGGCGCTCCAGTCGAGCGCGGTTGTGATGGGGATGACTTTGTAGCGCGGCCCAAAGCGCATCAGCTGCGTGTCGTCCATGCGTGGTGGATTGATGATGCGCTGTGGGCTGAGCAGGTTGATCGGGTCCAGGTGGTTTTTGATCTTGCCAAAGGCCTCGGTGATCTTTGGGCCAAACTGCCATTTGATCCATTCACCCCGGCACAGGCCGTCACCATGCTCGCCGCTGTAAGCGCCCTTGTATTTGCGTACCAACGCGGATGCTTCTTCAGCAATCGCCCGCATCTTGGCTGCGCCCCCATTAACCCCGCCCTGGCGCATGTCCAAAATGGGACGAACATGCAGCGTACCCACTGAGGCGTGCGCATACCAAGTGCCTTTGCTGCCATATTTTTTGAACACCTCTGTCAGCCCGTCTGTGTAGTCGGCCAGGTGCTCCAGCGGCACCGCGCAGTCTTCAATAAAGCTGACTGGTTTGCCGTCACCTTTGAGGCTCATCATGATGTTCAGACCGGCCTTGCGTACTTCCCACAGATTTTTTTGCGGTGCGTCGTCAATCATTTCTACCACCGAACCGGGCAGGCCGAGGTCGCCCATCAGTTCCACCAGCTGTTTGATTTTTGGCATCAAATCTGCCTTGGATGAACCTGAAAATTCGACCAGCAAAATCGCGTCAGGTTTACCAATCAGCGCCGTGCGCACCGTCGTCGCAAAAGCCGGGTTTTGCAGGGACAGCTCGATCATGGTGCGGTCTACCAGCTCAACAGCTGTGAGCATGGCCCCGGACGCGTCACTGAGTCCGTTCGCGTTTCCTAACTTCACGATGTGCTGCGCCGAATCCATCGCCTTGTGAAAGGTCGGAAAGTTCACCACGCCCAATACCTTGGTGCGCGGCAACTCGCTTAATTTCAAAGTGAGTGATTTCGTCAAACCCAGCGTGCCTTCGCTGCCAACCAGCAGGTGCGCCAGGTTCACTGAGCCATCTTGTGTGTACGGCTTTTCGTTCTGGTTGTTGAAGATGTCCAGGTTGTAGCCTGCCACGCGGCGCAACACTTTGGGCCAATGCGCTTGCAGTTCTGGTTTCAATTCATCAGACAGTGTTTTGACGTAGTCGCCCAGAGCGCGCGCTGGTCCGCTTGCATTTTCATAGCGCCCCAGATCCAGCAGTTCGCCGTCAGAACGCCACACACTGGCCCCCAGCACGTTGTGCACCATGTTGCCGTAGGCAATGCTGCGACTGCCGCAGGAGTTGTTGCCCGCCATGCCGCCCAGCGTGGCCTGTGCGCTGGTGGACACATCCACCGGGTACCACAGGCCGTGTTTTTTCAGCGCTGCGTTCAGGTGGTCCAGCACGATGCCGGGTTCGACAACGGCTGTGCGCT
>CAMARI010000055.1 GCA_945860515.1 Polaromonas sp. YR568 | reverse complement strand
GCGACTGCCGCAGGAGTTGTTGCCCGCCATGCCGCCCAGCGTGGCCTGTGCGCTGGTGGACACATCCACCGGGTACCACAGGCCGTGTTTTTTCAGCGCTGCGTTCAGGTGGTCCAGCACGATGCCGGGTTCGACAACGGCTGTGCGCTCGTCAATATCAAGATTCAAAATATTGCGCAAGTGTTTGCTGTGGTCAATGACCAAGCCCGCACCCACGGTTTGCCCGCATTGGCTGGTACCGCCGCCACGCGCAACGATAGGCACGTTCAGGTCGCGGCAAACGTCCAGGGCTGTTTTAACGTCTTTAGTCGTGCGCGGTACAAACACGCCAACCGGCATGACCTGATAGATCGACGCATCGGTGGCGTAGCGGCCTTTGTCTGCGCTTGAGAACAGGACTTGGCCGTGTGTTTGCGACGCCAGGTGTTTGGCCAGTTGGCCGGCGACCTCGTTGCTGGGTCGCGCGACATCGTCGTAGGCGTTGGCACTGTCGCGAATGATGTTCAAGGGCAGGGGGGCGTTCATGCTTTTAGGTTTGCGGCTGTTGTCGTTGTTGTCTTGGCTGTCGCGCGCAACTGGTCAATCACGACGTCACGCTTGTTGATCAAGTGGCTCATCAGCACGGCGCGCATCGCGACCGCATCTCTGGCGGTCAGCGCGCTGATCATTTGCTCGTGCTCTTTGACGGCTGCCTTCCACTTCTCACCGTCCTGGTTTGATCTGAAGCGCAGCGCCTGCAAGCGTGCATTAACTTGGCCGTACGTCAGCGTGAGCACCGGGTTTTTGGCTGCCATGTTGATGGCGTTGTGAATGGCGGCGTTCAGGCGGTAATAGGCCGGCAAGTCCTGCCGCGTGTAGGCTGCCAGCATTTCGTAGTGCATGGCTTTGATCTCGGCCAGCTCGCCATCTGTGATGCGCTGCGCTGCCAGTTCGCCCGACTGCGCCTCCAGCCCGGCCATCACCTCAAAGGTATTGCGCACATCCAGCTCTGTCAGTTGCACGGCAATGGCGCCCCGGTTGGGCAGCAACTCGACAAGGCCTTCAGCTGCCAGCATTTTGATGGCTTCGCGCAGGGGGGTGCGCGACACATTCAGCACCTCGCTCAACTCCCGCTCGTTCAGCTTGGCACCGGGCGGGATGCGGTTCTCCACCAGCATCTGGCGCAGGCGGTGGGCCACTTGTTCATGCAGGGCGGCTCTGGGGATGGCGATGATGTCGGCAGTCATATTTAAATTTTGTATGCAAAATAAGTTACTGTCAAATAACTTTTTCGGTGGTAATAACCCTTAAGGGTATTGACAAATAACTTTTGTATGCAAAAAATAGCGTTCACTTCACGGAGAAATTGGTATGTTGACGCTTGACTTTCACCCCACAGGCCGCCATTTTTTGCAAATCCCAGGCCCATCGCCGGTGCCAGACCGGGTTTTGCGGGCCATGAGTTACCCCACCATCGACCACCGGGGCCCCGAGTTTGCGGCGCTGGGTTTGAAGGTGCTGGCGGACGTTAAAAAAATCTTTAAAACCACCCAGCCCGTCATCATTTACCCGGCATCCGGTACGGGCGCGTGGGAGGCGGCACTCGTCAACACGCTCAGCGCTGGCGACCACGTGCTGATGTACGAGACCGGCCACTTTGCCTGGCTGTGGCAAAAGCTAGCCACCCGTCTGGGCCTGAAGGCTGAAGTGATGAGCTATCCAGGCAGCGAGGTATGGCGCCATGGCGTGCAGGCTCATTTGATTGAAGAGCGCTTGAAGGCTGACACAGCCCACGCTATCCGCGCCGTGTGCGTGGTGCATAACGAGACATCCACCGGCGTTACCAGCAACATCGCCGCAGTACGCCGGGCGATAGATGCAGCCAAACACCCCGCGTTGTTGCTGGTCGATACGATTTCAGGTTTGGCGTCGGCCGACTATTGCCACGACGCCTGGGGCGTTGACGTGAGCATCAGTGGCTCGCAAAAAGGGCTGATGCTGCCGCCCGGCATCAGCTTTAATGCGGTGTCTGCCAAAGCCGTTGAAGCCAGCAAGAAAGCCACGCTGCCCAAATCTTTCTGGGCCTGGGACGAGATCATCGAGATGAACAAAACCGGCTATTGGCCGTCCACCCCCAACACCAATTTGCTGTATGCCTTGAGCGAGGCCTGTGACATGCTGCTGGAACACGGGCTTGACGCCGTGTTTGCCCGCCACCATCGCTGGGCTGAAGGCGTGCGCTGCGCCGTCAAAGTCTGGGGTCTGCACATCCAGTGCGCTGATCCGACGGTGTATTCACCCGTGCTGACGGGGGTGATGATGCCTGAAGGGGTGGACGCTGATGCCGTGCGCAAAATTATTTATGAGCGCTTTGATTGTTCATTGGGCACGGGCTTGGGCAAGGTCAAGGGCACCATGTTTCGCATTGGCCATTTGGGTGACTGCAATGACCTGACGCTGATGGCTGCCTTGGCCGGCTGCGAAATGGGTTTGAAGCTGGCAGGTGTCAAGCTGGCTGGCTCGGGCGTGCAGGCGGCGATGGATTACTTTTCTAGCCACGCAGCTACTGTGCTTTCCCTCAAGGCTGCTTGACCACAGTTTGTATTTCTCGGTTTATTTTTCCTGGCTTTTCGCTGATTTTTTAAAAATTTCAATCGCAACCCACTGGAGGCATTTATGAAACGCAGAACTCTTGTAACCGCAGGCACCGTGGCCCTTGGTTTTCCATCACTGCTTCTGGCGCAGAACCTGCCCAGCGGTCCGGTTCGCATCATTGTCGGTTTTGCGCCGGGCGGCGGCACCGATATCCTGGCGCGCGTGATCGGCCAGAAGCTTGGCGAGATGTGGAAGACGCAGATCATCGTTGAGAACAGGGCGGGTGCGTCTGGCACCATCGCCGCCGATTACGTGGCTAAACAGCCGGGCGACGGTACCACGTTGTTGATGGCGCACATCAACAGCCAGGCCATCACGCCCGCCTTGCAAAAGGTGAACTACGACGCAGCAAAAGATTTTCAGCCTGTCGTGCTGGTCGGCGTCACGCCCAACCTGCTGATTTGCAACGAAAACCAGCCAGCCAAGACGGTGAAGGATCTGGTCGAGCTGTGCCGCGCCAACCCAGGCAAGATCAGTTTTGGCTCGGCCGGCAGCGGCTCAGCCCAGCACCTGGCGCTTGAAATGTTCAAGCTGGCCGCCAGGGTCGAGGCGATCCATGTGCCTTACAAGGGTTCAGGGCCGATGCTCACCGACCTGATTGGCGGCACCATTCAATACAGCTTCGACACCATGACGGCGGCCACGCCCCATGTGAAGAGCGGCAAGGCCATCGCCCTGGCGCAAACGCGCCTGCAGCGCGTGCCAGCCTACGCCAATGTGCCGACCATGGCCGAGTCAGGCTTCCCCGGCTTTGAGGCAACCACCTGGTACGGGCTGGCCGGTCCCGCGAAGCTGCCGGTGGCCATGGCCAAGCGCATGAATGAGGATCTCAACAAGGTCATGCTGATGCCCGATGTGATGGAAAAGCTGGCCGCCTCGGGCGCTCAGGACGGCGGAGGCTCGACCGAGAAGTTTGGTGACTTCATGCGTGCCGAGCAGATCAAGTGGGCAAAAATCATCAAGGACGGTGGCGTCAAGGCAGAGAGCTGATTCCCCCGCCACCATGGCCCTGGCCATTCGGCACCCCTCAGGGGCGGCATCTGCGGCCCGGCTACGCCGGTTTCGCGCAGGCACTGAAGCAGAAAAGCGAACGGAACATCTCAGATGAAAAAACTTCCCCTTGAGGGTGTGCGCGTGCTCGACATCAGCCAGGTCATGGCCGGGCCGTATGCCTGCATGCTGCTGGCTGACATGGGGGCTGACGTGATCAAGATAGAGCCCCCCGGCGGCGGTGATCAGACGCGTGGCGCCATGGGGTTCAAGATGAAGGGGCCCGATTCGCTGGGCTTCTTGAACATGAATCGCAACAAGCGCAGTGTTGCGCTCAACCTCAAGTCGCAAGCGGGCAGGGCGCTGCTGCTGCAGCTGGCCAAGGACGCTGACATCCTGCTTGAGAACTATCGACCTGGGGCAATGAAGAAGCTGGGTCTGGGCTACGAGGTGTTGAAAGAGGTCAACCCCCGCCTGGTTTACACCAGCATCTCCGGCTTTGGCCAAACCGGCCCCTGGTCGGACAGGCCAGGCTTTGATTTGATGGCGCAGGCGATGTCGGGCGTGATGAGCGTCACCGGCTATCCCGGCGGCCCACCGGTCAAGGCTGGCGTACCGGTGGCCGACATCGGCTGCGCGCTGTTCGCGGTGTATGCCACGCTATCGGCCTTCATAGGTGCCAAAGCCAGCGGTCAGGGCCAACATGTGGATGCATCTCTGTTCGACTCGGCGCTGGCATTTTCGGTATGGGATGTTTGTGATTACTGGGGCACCGGCAAACCGCCAGAGCCGCTGGGCACCTCGAACAAAATGACCGCACCTTATCAGGCGATGGCTTGCGCCGACGGCTATTTCGTGATGGGCGCCAACAACCAGAAGCTGTGGTTGCAGCTGTGCAAGCTGATGGGCCGCGAGGAGCTGCTGGCCGACGAACGTTTCTCGACCATTTCTTTGCGCCTGGCCAATCGGCATGCGCTGGAGGTGGAGTTGGAAAAAACCTTTCGCCTCAAGCCTAAGGACTATTGGGTTTCGACCTTTCTTGAGGCGGGGATTCCCGCCGGTCCCATCCTGACCTACCCCGAAGCCTTTGACAGCGACCATGCCAAGGCACGCGAGATGCGGATCGAGATCGACCACCCGGTTGAAGGCAAGGTGCCCAACATCGGCTTTGCCGTAAAAATGTCCGGCACCCCTCAGCAGGTACGCCGCCATCCGCCGCGTCTGGGCGAACACACGGCCGAGGTACTGGCTGAAATGGGTATCAGCGCCGCCGAGCAGCAGAAGTTGGGCGAATACGGCGCTTTCTCGGCATGAGCCACGGCACCGTTCATTTGACTATCCGTGCCGGCGTGGCGTCGGTGGTGTTTGATCGTCCAGCTGCGCGCAACGCCATGACCTGGGCCATGTACGAACGGCTTAACCAGATTTGCGAGCAGCTCACATCCGACAGCTCGGTCCGCGTTGTGAGTTTTCGCGGTGCCGGCGGCCAGGCCTTTGTCGCCGGAACCGACATCGAGCAGTTCACCACGTTCAGCAGCGGCGAAGACGGGGTTGCCTACGAAAAGCAGATCGACCAGTGCATCGCCAGATTGGAATCGCTGCCCATGCCTACACTGGCCGTGATCGAGGGTTGGACCATAGGCGGTGGCCTGGCGATTGCCACGGCCTGCGACTTTCGCATTGCCACGGCGGGTTCCCGCTTCGGCGTGCCAATTGCCAAAACCCTGGGTAACTGCCTGTCGGTGGCGAATCTGGCTCGGCTTTGTGCCGTATTCGGCATGCCTCGTGTCAAACGCATGCTGATGCTGGCCGAGCTGTTGACGGCCGACGAAGCGCTGGCCTGCGGCTTTTTGTTGCAGTTGGTCGAAGCCAGCGAGATCGATGTGAGTCTGGACAAGCTGTGCGAACGCCTTGCGGCGCTTGCGCCCCTGACCCAAAGCGTCAGCAAGGAAGGTCTGCGCCGCTTGGTCAGCCATGATCTGCCAGCTGATGAGGACCTGGTTCGGCTGTGTTACGGCAGCGACGATTTTCGCGAGGGAGTAGAGGCGTTTGTGCTGAAAAAAAGCCCGGTCTGGAAAGGGGCCTAGGAAAACTCCAGGCTGTATTAACGATCACGCGCTGGGCGTGGTGCCGCCGGAAGCATCGCGTCGTTATAGTATGGAAGAGTGGCTGAAAGGAAAAAGTGCGTATGAATGCGTCCTGTGCGGTGTTACCTGCACTCAACTGCTGTTTCTGCCCCCAATCAGATAGGTAACTGACTATGCTTCGACCCCTGGACGGCATCACCGTCGTCTCTTTGGAACACGCCATAGCCGCGCCGTTCTGTACCCGCCAGCTGGCTGACCTGGGCGCGCGCGTCATCAAGGTCGAGCGCCCGGGCGCTGGCGACTTTGCGCGCGCTTACGACACGCGTGTGGACGGCATGGCATCACACTTTGTCTGGGTCAACCGTTCCAAAGAAAGCCTGACGCTGGACCTCAAGCAGCCCGCCGCTCTGGCTGTGCTCAAGCAGTTGATAGGCGGCGCTGATGTGCTGGTGCAAAACCTGGCGCCTGGCGCAGCTGCGCGCATGGGCTTGGGTTTTGCCGAACTGACTGCCGCGCATCCGGAGCTGATTGTTTGCGATATTTCTGGCTATGGTGACAACGGCCCTTACCGCGATAAAAAAGCCTATGACCTGTTGATCCAAAGCGAAGCCGGGTTTTTGTCGGTGACTGGCACTGACGCAGACCCCAGCAAGGCTGGCAACTCGATTGCTGACATTGCCGCCGGCATGTATGCCTACAGCAGCATTTTGGCGGCGCTGATGCAGCGCGACAAACGCGGCGGTACCGGCAAGGGCTCGCACATTGACATCTCCATGCTCGAAGCCTTGACCGAGTGGATGGGTTTCCCCATGTACTACGCCTATCAAGGCGCCGCGCCGCCGCCGCGCAGCGCAGCGGCCCATGCCACCATTTACCCCTATGGCCCGTTTGCCGCAGGTGATGGTGGCACCGTGATGTTGGGGCTGCAAAATGAACGCGAGTGGCAGCTATTTTGCGGCGTCGTGTTGGCGCAACCTGGGCTTGCCAAAGACCTGCGCTTTGACAGCAATGCGCGGCGAAATGCCAACCGCGACGCTCTAGAGGCCATCATTTTGAACACCTTTGCCAGCCTGAGCACAACTCAGGTGCTGGCCAAGCTTGATGAAGCGCAAATTGCCAATGCGCGCATGAACAGTATGGCCGGCGTCTGGGCGCATCCGCAACTTCAGGCGCGTGAGCGCTGGCGCACGGTGGCAACGCCCGCAGGCAACATTCCGGCGCTGCTGCCGCCGGGTCGCATCAGCAGCTTTGACTACCGCATGGACGCGGTGCCTGCTGTCGGCCAGCACACCCAGGCCATCTTGCGTGAGCTGGGGCAGGGCGAGGCAGACATTGCCGCGTTGCAGCAGGCCGGTGCCATTTAATATTTATCCATCAACCGTCAACCATCAACCATCAACCATCAACCATCAACCATGCAAACCAGTCCTACCGCACAACTCGCAGCCTTTGCCGCAGCCCTGCGCTTCGATGCCATCCCGACACCGGTCATCCGCAGAACCGAAGACCTGCTGGTCGACTGGTTTGGCTCTGCGCTGGCGGGCAAGGGTACACGACCGGTTGAAAGCATCGCCCGCTTTGTCGCCAGTATGGGGCCGTCGGTCGGCGCGGGTGAAGTGCTCATCAACCGCAGCAGCAGCAGTGCCTACTTTGCCGCCATGGCCAATGCCGCCGCTTCGCATGTCGCCGAGCAGGATGACGTGCACAACGGCTCCGTGTTTCACCCGGCCTCGGTGGTGTTTCCCCCGGCGCTCGCGATGGCGCAAACGCTGGGCAGCAGCGGCCAGCAGCTGCTGACGGCGGCGGTGGCGGGCTATGAGGTGGGCATTCGGGTGGGGGAGTTTTTGGGTCGGTCGCATTACAAGGTGTTTCACACCACTGGCACGGCGGGTACGCTGGCAGCAGCCGCCGCCGTTGGCAGCTTGCTGGGGCTGAACGCAGCGCAAATGCAGCACGCGCTGGGCTCGGCTGGCACGCAGTCGGCGGGGCTGTGGGAGTTCTTGCGCACGGCTGCAGACTCAAAGCAGCTGCATGCTGCGCACGCGGTGGCTGCGGGTTTGATGTCGGCCTGCTTGGCGCGTGATGGCTTTACCGGGGCGGCGCAAATACTGGAAGGCCCGCAAGGCATGGCCGTTGGTATGTCCAGTGATGCTGACCCGTCGAGGCTGACCGATGGCTTGGGCACGCGCTGGGCCACCATTGAAACCTCGTTCAAGTTTCATGCTTCATGCCGCCACACCCATCCAGCGGCAGACGCCTTGCTGCAGGTCATGCAGGCGCACCACTTGCAGGCGCAAGACCTGGCGCGCGTGGTCACCCATGTGCATCAGGCCGCGATTGATGTGCTGGGGCCGGTGGTGAACCCTGCCAGCGTGCACCAAAGCAAATTTTCAATGGGAACCGTGCTGGGTCTGGTGGCGCGCTTTGGCCATGCCGGGCTGGTCGAGTTTGACCAGCACTTCAATGCCGAGGCCACCACGGCTTTGTGTGCGCGGGTCGAGATGGTTCTGGATGCCGAGGTTGATGCTGCCTACCCGCGCCGCTGGATTGGCAAGGTCACCGTGACGACCACTGATGGCCGCGTGTTGCAGGGCCGGGTGGACGAGCCCAAGGGAGACCCTGGCAATACCCTGAGCCGCGAAGAAATCACCGCCAAAGCACAACGGCTGGCCGCTTTCAGCCACGGCGCGACGCCGCCTGAAATGACACGCGCCATTGATGCACTGTGGGGTATTGCCCAGTGGAAGAAAGTTGGCCCCCTGCTGGATGCAGCGACTTGAACGACTGGCATTGAATCGGCACTGAAAGCCCGCGAGAGTGGTGTTTTCACTCTGGACGGTGGGGGATTGATGGCGCAAGATGTGGTCAGGATTTTTTGGCAGAACGGTTTTAACAATGAAACGGAAACAAATAATATGAAATTCAAACTCAATACCCTTTTGCCGACGGGCGCGGCGATGGCCTGTCTGGCCGTCAGTTCGCTGGCATGGAGCCAGGACGCTTTTCCGAACAAATCGATTTCTCTGGTCGTGCCTTTTGCGGCTGGTGGCCCGACCGATGTGGTCGCCCGCATGATCGCTATCCCCATGGGCAAGGCGCTGGGGCAGACGGTGCTGGTGGAAAACGCGGTGGGCGCTGGCGGCACCATCGCCTCGGCCAAGGTTGCGCGTGCGGCGCCAACTGGCTACACCATCTTCATTCACCACATGGGCATGTCTACTGCGCCTGCGCTTTACAAAAAACTCAGTTTTGATCCGCTCAACGACTTTGAATACGTTGGCCAGGTAGTGGATGTGCCGATGACGCTGCTGGCCCGCAAAGACTTCCCGCCCACCAGTTTTGCCGAGCTGCAAACCTACCTCAAAGCCAACGGCAACAAGGTGTCGTTGGCCAACGCCGGGCTGGGCGCGGTGTCGCATCTGTGCGGCTTGCTGTTTATGAGCCAGGTGGGGGTGGAGCTGAACACCATTCCTTACTCCGGCACTGGCCCCGCCATGAATGCGCTGCTGGGCGGGCAGGTCGATATGCTGTGCGACCAGACCACCCAAACCGTGCCGCTCATCAAAGACAGCCGCGTCAAAGTTTACGGCGTGACGACCTTGAACCGCCTGGCCGCGCTGCCCAATGTCCCGACGCTCAATGAGCAAGGTTTAAAAGGTTTTGAAGTGAAGGTCTGGCACGGCATGTATGCGCCCAAGGGCACGCCCGCACCCGTCCTGGAAAAGCTGAACGCCGCACTGCGCGTCGCCATGCAAGACCCGCAGGTCAAGCAGCGCCTGACGGACTTGAGCTCTGATGTTCCTCCACTTGATAAAATCTCGGCCGCGGGGTTGAAAACCCATCTTGAAGCTGAAATAATCAAATGGGGTCCGGTGATCAAAAAGACCGGCGTTTTCGCTGATTGAGCCGTCAATTGACGGTTTCCAGCTGTCGAATCACGCTGTAGGCCAATCGATTCGGGGGTAAGCAGCTTTTGAATGAACAGCATTAAAAATCCCCATCAATGGAAATAATCACGCTGCTACGCACCTGCCTTGTCGCGTCAGCCACTTTGTTGCTGATCAGTTGCGTGACACCCAGCAAGCCGATCACGTCGATCACGCCGATCACGTCAAGGGCGCCTCCCAAGTTGCTGGTTTTCATGGTGGTCGATGGTTTGCCGCAACGGCAAATCAACGCTTACCGGGACCAGCTGGCTCCCGATGGTTTTGCACGATTTCTAGACCGCGGCACCTGGTTTGCCAACACCAACTACAGCCATTCCTTCACCGTCACGGCGGCTGGGCATGCTGTCATGCTGACAGGCGCTTACCCTGACCGTACCGGTATCATCGGCAATGAATGGCGCAACCCTGAAACAGGTGCGCCGGTCTACAACACCCAAGACCTCAGCGCCACCTACATTGGCCACAAAACCAATGCGTTTGATGGCACCAGCCCCAAAAATCTGCGCGTACAAACCGTCGGCGACATGCTGCGTGCAGCCAGCCCGGCCTCCAAAGTGATTGCCATTTCTGGCAAAGACCGGGGCGCGATTTTGCCGGCAGGAAAAAGCGGCACGGCCTACATGTACATGGCCGAGAGTGGCGGCTTTGCATCGACCACCCACTACATGGCGCAGCACCCGTCCTGGGTGACTGCGTACAACGCAGCCAAGCCGGCTGACCGCTATTTCAAGACCGAATGGAAGGCGCTGTTGCCTGAAGCCGCCTATGCCCGGTCGCTGCCCGACAGCCAGCCCTGGTTCGGTCCAGCGGGCGGCAAACTGCCCATGATGATGGGCGTGGCAGCTGACGACATGCCGGGCCCCATGTTTTACAACGCAGTCATGCGCAGCCCGTTTGGGGATGCCCTGACCCTTGGCTTTGCGCGTGCAGCTATTGCTGGTGAGCAACTCGGCCAGCGCGGCGTGCCCGATATTTTGTCCGTCAGCCTGTCCAGCCACGACTACATCAACCATGCCTTCAGCGCTGAATCCCGCCTGTCGCACGACCACCTGTTGCAGCTCGACAGGCAGCTTGAACGGTTTTTTGCCGACCTGGACAAAACGATTGGTCAAGGTAACTATGCTGTTGTGCTGACGGCAGACCACGGCTTCATGCCTGCACCAGAGGTATTGGCGGCGCAGGGCTTGCCCTCAGGCCGCTTGAATGCTGGCCAACTGCTGGGGCGTCTCAATGCGGGGCTTGAAAAACGCTTCGGCCTCCCTGAAAGTGGCAAATGGGCGATGGGTTTTTCAGGGTCGTCTTTGTTGCTGGACAAAAAACAGATGGCCCAGGCCAAGCTCGACCCGATGCTGGTGGCGCAAGAGGTCAAATCGCTGCTGCTGGCAGAGCCCGCGATGGCCGCTGCGTACACGCGGGCGGAGTTGCTGGCAGATTCGTCGCCCAGTGCCCTGCTGTTCAGCGCCATGCGCAAGGCCTGGCACCCCGATGTGTCGGGCGATGTGCAATACGCGCTCAAGCCGAACTGGATGTTTGCATCAACCTCATCGGTCGCCACACACGGCTCACCTTATGCCTACGACACCCAGGTGCCGCTGCTGGTCTACGCACCGGGCTGGTACAAGCCGGGCTCAGTGGAGACGCCGGTTGACATGGCCAGTATGGCGCCCACGCTGGCCCGGTTGCTGAGTGTGGCCAAGCCGCCAGCGGCTGCGGCTGCGGTTTTACCGTTGCAGGCGCCTTGAGCTGCTTTCAGATCTGTATCTTGCGCTTTTGGCGTGTCAAAAGTGCTTGCAGGCCAATGAATATTCGGGCTAGAGGGTCCTGAAAAAGGAGCGTTTCCAGGGTGCTTCAGTTTTCGGTTTGAAGCTGCAGCAACTGCTGACCGCACATTCCCAGCAGCGAGGCGTGCGCGCCACACACACATAGCGGCCATGCAAGATCAGCCAGTGATGCGCATCCACCAGGTATTCAGGCGGTATGCGTTTGAGCAGTTTGAGCTCGACTTCCAGCGGCGTTTTGCCCGGTGCTAGCCCGGTGCGATTGCCCATCCTAAAGATGTGTGTATCGACCGCCATGGTGGCCTCGCCAAAGGCAGAGTTCAGCACGACATTGGCGGTTTTGCGGCCCACACCCGGCAGCGCTTCGAGCGCCTCTCGCGAGCGCGGCACCACGCCGCCATGCTGCTCGACCAGCATCTGGCAAGTTTGCAGCAGGTGTTTGGCCTTGCTGTGAAAAAGGCCAATCGTCTTGATGTGCGCTTCAAGTTGCGCCAGCCCCAGGTCCAGGATGGCCTGCGGTGTGTTGGCTACCGCGAACAGCCTGCGCGTGGCCTTGTTCACGCTGACGTCTGTGGCCTGCGCCGACAACAGCACAGCGGTGAGCAACTCAAACACGCTGGTATATTCAAGTTCAGTCACAGGCTGTGGATTGGCTGCCTTCAAGGTCGCAAAAAACGGCGCAATATTTTCTTTTTTCATCAAGCCATTCTGACATGTCTCTTCAATTCGCCACCCGTCTGAACAACGTCGAAACCTCCGCCATCCGCGAGCTGTTCAAGCTGCTGGGCAAGCCCGGCATCATCAGCTTTGCAGGCGGCTTTCCTGACCCCGCCATGTTTGACGTCAAGGGCATCCAGGAGGCATCGGGTAAAGCTCTGGCAGAAGATCCGGGCGCGGCGCTGCAGTACGGCGCCACCGAAGGCTTTGGGCCGCTGCGCGACCAGCTGGCGAGCTTCATGGGCACCAAGGGCGTGACATTGACTGCCAATGAACTGATCGTCACCACCGGCAGCCAGCAGGCACTCGACTTGTTGGGTAAAACCATGATTTCGCCGGGTGACAAAGTCATTGTGGAAGGCCCGACGTTTTTAGCCACCATCCAGTGCTTTCGCTTGTACGGTGCTGAACTCATCAGCGCGCCATGCGACGGCCACGGCGTCAAAACCGACGAGCTTGAAAAGCTGATCGCCGAGCACAAGCCTAAATTTGTGTATCTGATCCCCACCTTCGGCAACCCCAGCGGCGCGCTGCTGAGTCTGGAGCGCCGCAAAAAGGTGCTGGAAATGGCCGTCAAATACAACACGCTGATCGTTGAGGACGACCCTTACGGCGACCTGTACTTCAACGAGCCACCGCCGCCGTCCTTGCTCGCGCTCAGCAGTGGCGTGCCCGGCAGCCGCGACTTGATCGCCTACTGTGGCTCACTGTCAAAAGTGCTGTCCCCCGGCTTGCGAGTCGGCTGGATGGCGGCCCAGCCCGAGCTGCTGGCCAAAGCCACCATGTGCAAGCAGTTCAGCGACGCGCACACCAGCACCTTTGCCCAGGCCACCGCCGCGCAATACCTCAAAGCAGGCCGCATGCCCGCCACCCTGGCCAACGTCCGCAAAACTTACGCCGAACGCGCCAAAGCCATGGGCGAAGCCCTCACGCGTGAGCTGGGCGAGGCGGTCGAGTTCACCCAGCCGCAAGGCGGCTTGTTCTTTTGGGCTCGCCTGACAGGCAAAGGCGGCAAGCTGAAAGACGCAGGCGAGTTTGCCAAACGTGCGATTGAACAAGGCGTCGCCTTTGTACCCGGTGCACCGTTTTACGCTGCCCATCCAGATGTGGCGACTTTCAGGCTCAGTTTTGCGACGGCGGGTGTTGACAAGATTCTGGAAGGGGTAGGGCGCTTGGGGAAGGCGCTTTAGCGACGGTTTTGCCTGTCTCTGAGATGGCAGGCTGGCCGCGCGAGATGCGCATAAACTCTTTCCATTCATCACTTGCGGATTCTTTTTCATGATCACACTGCACGGCTTTCCGGTTTCAAATTACTACAACAAGGTCAAGCTGGCCTTGCTTGAAAAAAACCTGTCCTTCGCCGAAGCGTACGTGAATCCCAAAAGTGTGGACGCGTCAGGTATGGCAGCTTCACCGCTGGGCAAAATCCCGTTCATCACCACACCGCAGGGCACGCTGTGCGAGAGCCAGGCGATTGTTGACTACCTCGAAGCCGCCTACCCCACGCCAGCGCTGCTGCCCGCAGACCCGTTTGCCGCCGCCAAGGTGCGTGAGCTGACAACCTATATTGACCTGCACGTGGAACTGGTCGCGCGCCAGCTCTACCCCCAGGCGTTTTTCGGCGGGACGGTGAGCGAGAGCACGCAGCAGCTAGTTCGAAAGCAGCTTGAAAAAAACATCGCTGCGCTCAAATCCCTCATCAAGTTTGCGCCCTATGCGGCGGGCGACAGCTTCACTCAGGCCGACTGCGCCGCCTTTGCCAGCCTGCCGCTGGTGGGCATGGCGTGCAAGGCGGTTTATGGCGAAGACTTGCTGCTGGCAGGCGGCGTTGACTACAAGGCTTACATCAAGATGATCGGCGAACGGCCAAGCGCGCAAAAGGTGCTGGCTGACCGCAAGGCTTCCACTGCAAAGCCTTAAGGATGCTTTGGATATGACGTCTGCGGTGTTTATTGATTGGGTAACTTTTACCGGCTACCGCATCAGCTCGCATGCGCTGCTCAATTGGATGGACGACCCGGGCTTGTTAGCGATTGTCTTTTGCTGACTTCAGAATACTATTTTAAAAATAGCTGCCAGCGTTAATATCCATTGGGCTGGATCCCTAAAACGGTCAAATACAGGCCCGAACAGCCAAAAACCCCAAAGATCACAGCCCCAGCGCCGCATACACCCGCATGGCGGCATACGCATCATTGGCCGCGTAGATGATTTGTGCTTCTGTCAGGTGGGTGTTGGCCCAGTTGGATGTGCTGGCTTTTTTGGACTTGATGAAGCGTTTGTTGAACAGCACCGCCACCGCGCCGCGCACGCCCATGTCTTTGCGGTAGCCTTTTTCCCTGAAGACGGCGTTCAAATCCAGCACGCCTTGCAGGTCCACCCCCAGCTTGTAGGTGATGCGTTTTTTGTCGTCACCCAGGCCAAAACCGGCTTTGATGATGTGGGGCGCCTCCAGCAACTCGCCCACAGCGCGGCGGCATTGCGCATCTTCAAGCTGAAAAATCCAGGCCTTGTGCAATGTGGACAGTTGCACAATGTGCGGGCCGGTCGAGGCTTCGTTTTTTGCAAAGGTGGGTTTGGATTCGGTGTCAAAACCGAGCACGGTTTCGCCCTGCAAGGCTTGTAGCGCTGCATGAGCCTGCTCGGCGCTGGTCACCTTCTGTATCTGCGGCAGATCCAGGCGGTCAAAGGCGTCGAGCAGGTTGATTTGTTCTTTGTCGGGGGTGGGCAGGTGTTCAGTCATGTGCGCTGATTTTGCTTGAGTCAGAATACACAACCCGAATGGCTGGTGAAATCTGATGAAAAATAAGCAAACAACTGGTGGCCTGAGCGGTTTGGCAAATCTGGGCGGCCTGGTTTATTCAACCGACGCGGGCCGCATGTGCCCCGACTGCCGCCAACCGGTGGCCAGCTGCGTTTGCAAAGCGCAGGCACAAGCACAGCACTTCAGCAAAACAGACGGCGTGGTGCGGGTCAGCTTGCAGACGAAAGGCCGGGGCGGCAAAAGCGTAACGCTTGTCAAGGGTTTGCCGCTGGATGCCGAGGGGCTAGCCGCGCTGGCCAAGCAGCTGCGCAATGCTTGCGGCTCGGGCGGTACAGTCAAAGATGGCGTGGT
>CAMARI010000054.1 GCA_945860515.1 Polaromonas sp. YR568 | reverse complement strand
TAGGTCAGTGCAATCGCGATCACGCCTGCCGTTGGCCCCAGGCCCACCACGCGCACAAATATCAGCGCCCAAATCAATTCTGGGACGCTGCGCAGCAACACCATGACCCAGCGCAGCAGTGTGCGCAACAGCGCGGGAAGCCTATTCATCTTGCCGGTTAACGCGGACACCGACAAAACCCGTACCGACAGCAGCGCCAGCGGCACGGCCAGCACCAGTGCCAGAGCTATACCGGCAGTGGCAATGGCAACCGTGCGCCAGGTTTCTTTGGCGACCAGCAGTAAAAAATCGCCTTCTATTTTTGGCGGAAAGAAGTCACCTAAAAATTTTAAGGTCGGCTTTAAATTACTGGCCTCAAACAGTATCCAGACTTTGAATTCAGTCAGTACAAGCGCAGGCCACAGCAGTGCCGCGCCAGCCACCAGCCAGAACAAGCGACCCATCCAGGCCGGGTCGCGCTTGGAGGGGTCGCGCTTTTGGTTTCGCGAAAGCACCGTCTGCATCAGCGGCAGTGCATCACAGCGGGAAGTGGCGGCGCATCGGGCGCCTGATCAGCCGCCACTGCTGGCCCGTCGAGCTCATGCAAGTGCTGCGCGTACAAGTCATGCAGGTGCTGGGTTGAAACTTGCGCCGCAGGAAGATCAAAAACAAGCTGACCATCGCGCATGCCAATGATGCGCGGAAATGACCGCAGTGCCATGTCAACGTGGTGCAAGGTCGCGACCAGCGTTGCGCCGCGCTCGGCTGCGATATCGGTCAGTGCTTTGATGGCCTGCTCACTACGGGCCGGATCCAGCGCTGACAGCGGCTCGTCAACCAGCAGCAACTGCGCGCTCGACGCCAAAATTCGCGCCAGCCCGACACGTTGCCGCTCACCGCCTGACAAGCGGTCAACCCGCTCGAAAAGCTTGTCATCCAAATCAAACCTTGCAAGGGCTGCATCGGCCGTTTCAATATGCTTCGGATAAAACAGGCTGCGAAGGCTCGCCCAAATACCCATTTGCGGCAAAAGCCCCGCCAGCACCGCCGTCACCACACGCTGGCGCGGCGGCAATGGCGGCACTTGCGGCGCCAAAAATAACGTCGCTCGCAACTTTTGAAGCCCGCGTATCGGTAAACCCCAAGGGTCCACGTCGCCCAGCTGGAGAGACCCTGTCGTGGGTTTTAAAGCGCAAGCAGTCAATTGCAGCAAGGTGGTTTTACCCGCGCCGGACGGACCAATGATGGCCACTTGCTCGCCAGACTGTACTTTTAAAGAAACATGCCGCAGCGCGTCAGGCGCATTGCCCTTGGCTGCGGGATGGCGCGCCGAGACATCGGCCAAAAGAACCTGCACCTTGCTAATCAGTCGGTTGATGGGTCTGTTTATTTAAGCAAGCCGGCACTGCGGGCAGCGGCTTCGATGCCGCGGTAGTTCTCGGGCACTGTCGCAATGTATTTGGTCGCACGGTTCAAATCCAAAATTTCTTTGCCTTCAGGTGTCTTGGGGTCAATGTCCAGCAACGCTTTTTTAACGCGTTCGCGTTGGGCGGCTGGCATGTCTGCGTGCACTGACCAGTTGTAGTTGAAGTAACCCGGTGTGGTGAAGAAAACCACTGCGTCTTTGTCCGACACTTTGCCTTCTTTCACAAACTTGGTCCAAACGGTGATGTCAAGCGCAGCAGCGTCAACCTTTCCGCTGACAACGGAGGCAATGGTGGCATCATGCGCGCCCGAGTAAGCCACGCGCTTGAAGTCCTGGTCAGGGTCAATTTTGGCGTCGAGCAAAAAGCTGCGCGGCATCAAATGACCAGACGTCGACGATTGCGAACCAAAACTGACCTGTTTACCTTTGAGGTCAGGCAGCGTTTTAATGCCCGAGCCAGGTTTGGTGATGAACACCGATTGAAACTTGGTGTCTTCCTCGCGCTGAGCAATCGGCACAATTTTGCCGCCTGAACGCACGCTGGCCTGCACAAAGGTGAAGCCGCCAAACCAGACCATGTCGACCTGCTTGTTGACCAGCGCTTCCACTGCAGCGGGGTAGTCAGACACAGGAATGAACTCAACTTTTTGACCCAGCTTGCTCTCGAGGTATTTCACAATCGGGCCGAACTTGCGGGTTTGCTCAGTGGCCGCTTCTTCGGGGATGGTGGTGACACGGAAAACAGTCTGCGCATACGAGGTACTTGTCAAAGCGCTTGCTGCCGTTAAAGCGGCGATGCCCAGCAGTGATTTGATGTTTTGAAAAGAAAAATAAGCCATGTTGGGGTGCTTTTTGGGCAGGGGTTGAGAGAAAAGGCTTGGACGGGACGTGACCCGGTATTTTGGCTGAAAGCCGACGCACCATGTAGATGATGCGCAATAACCGTAGAACCCCTCGTCACGCCAGCGTGAGCTGGCTTTGAAAATGCCGCGCTTGGCCTGTCACAGGGTCGGTAAACGCAATCGATTTGGCCAGCAATTGCAGCGGCAAGCTGTAGTCGTCATCGGGGGTCTCGGCCACAGGCGGGTACATCCGGTCATTCAAAATCGGCAAGCCCAGTGCGTTCATGTGGACGCGCAGCTGGTGTTTTTTGCCGGTGACCGGGTTCAGCGCGTACCTGGCTAATCCGCCACTTTTTTCAATCACATCCATATGGGTTTCGCTGTTGGGTTGGCCCGGCACTTCGCGCTGCCTGAAGAACGGTTCGTCTTCAACGATTCGGCTTTTGCGGGTGACAGGCCATGTCAAATCTTGCCGCCAGGGTGCGATAGCCTCGTAGTGCTTGGTCACCGCATGGTCTCTGAACATGGCCTGATAGGCATTGCGCTCCTTCGGGTTGATGCTGAACAGCACCAGCCCGGCGGTCTCGCGGTCAATGCGGTGAATCGGAATCAAGGTGTCAATGCCAAGCCGTTTTTTAAGCCGCACCAGCAGTGTTTCTTGCAGGTAATGGCCAGAAGGTGTGACGGGTAAAAAGTGCGGTTTGTCGGCCACGACCAGATGGTCGTCCTGGTACAGCACGGATTCTTCAAACGGAATGCGCGCCTCCACATCGACGGCGCGATAGTAGTACACCCGGAACAAAGGGCGCATAGGGCCGGGGTAGGGCCGTTCCGGAGTGACCAGCCCCCCGAATTCGTCCATCACCAGCTGGTGAGCCATGCGCTCAAGCCACACCTCACGGGTGATGGCGGGGAAGCGCTCAACCAAAAAATCTGTGATGGTGCGCCAATTGCCTGCGGGCAGGCCGACGCAGCTCGGGCCTACGCCATTTTTTGTGGGCAGGCCGTGCAGAGTCGTCACAGGCGCTTGAAGACCAGATCCCACACGCCATGGCCCAGCTTGATGCCGCGGTTTTCAAACTTGGTCAGTGGGCGGTAGTCGGGCTTGGGGGCGTAGGTGTCGGGCGATGTGTTTTGCAGCATGGCCTCTGCGCCCAGCACCTGGAGTATTTGCTCCGCGTAGGGCTGCCAGTCGGTGGCGCAGTGCAGGTAGCCACCGGGTTTCAATCGGGCTGCCAGATTGGCGATCAGCGGGGCTTGAATCAAACGGCGCTTGTTGTGCTTTTTCTTGTGCCAAGGATCGGGGAAAAAGATGTGAATACCGTCCAGGCTGCCAAGGGCCAGCATGTGGTCAATCACCTCCACTGCATCGTGCTGCAAGATGCGGATGTTGGTCAGATGTTGTTCTTCAATCCGTTTGAGCAGGGCACCCACGCCGGGCGTGTGGACTTCGCAGCATAAAAAGTTGGTATCCGGCTTGCCGGCTGCAATCTGCGCCGTGGCTTCACCCATGCCAAAGCCGATTTCCAACACAGTGGGCGCTATACGCTGGAAGATCGTGTCGAAACGGCACAGCTCGGGCGTGTACGGCAACAGGTACTGTGGGCCTTGGGTTTCGAATGCCTTGGCTTGGCCTGCCGTGGTGCGACCGGTGCGAAGGACAAAGCTGCGGATGGTGCGGAGCGGGAAGGCGTGGGGGGTGGTTTGATCAGTCACGGCGCGATTTTAAAGCGCCCCAAGCCGTGCTATCCATTGGGCGACGGCTTGTTGCAACCAGTCAGCGGGGTTGGATGCCAAGCAGGTGATCCCCAAATGTTGGCCTGCTTGCGCCAAGGCTTCAAGCGGGTCTTGCAAATCCAGCGCCTGCGCCCCGTTTTGCTTGGACAGCTTGTCACCATTGCTCCCCAGCACGACAGGCGTGTGCAGGTACTGCGCTTGCGGCAAACCCAGGGCGCGCTGCAACAGAATTTGTCGTGCTGTGTTTTCCGTCAGGTCTGCGCCCCGAACAATATGCGTGACGCCTTGCGCCGCGTCGTCCACCACCACGGCCAACTGATAAGCCCACAGGCCGTCTGCCCGTTTGAGCACGAAGTCGCCCACCTGCGTGCTGACGTTTTGCTGCTGTTGGCCTAAAAGCCGGTCAGTCCAAAGGATGTTATTTGCTATTGAATCAGGAGCTTTTTGCACCTGAATTTGTTGGGCTACAGCCCTATTTGATGGATAAAAAGTGCTTAAAAAGCGCCACGAACGGGCTTTTTCGCCGTGCAGGCCGCCTCTGCAGGTGCCGGGGTAGACCAGCTCGGCATGCCGTTCGCGCTGTTGACCTGATACGGCGATGGCCTGCTCAATATCTTGCCGCGAGCAGCCGCAGGGGTAGGCTTGCGATTGCGTAATGAGTTGGTCCAGCGCGCTTTGGTAAAGGCTGCTGCGTTGTGATTGGTAGACGGGCTGCTCGTCAGGCTGCATGCCGCAGGCGGCCAGTTGCTGCAAGATGACTTGGTCTGCGCCCGGCACGCAGCGCGGCGTGTCAATGTCTTCAATCCTTACCAGCCATTGGCCGTCGTTAGCTTTGGCATCCAGCCAACTGGCCAGAGCCGCGACCAGTGAACCTGCATGTAACGGCCCCGTGGGTGAGGGCGCAAAACGGCCTGTGTAGCTTGTAGCCGCCACAGCAGAATTTACAGAACGGCCAAGGCCAATTCAAGACCCGAAACAAAGCCGTCTTCAACCCGATGGCCAAGGCACCAGTCACCGCAGGCGCCTATGCCCAGTTGGGTGTCCCACAAATGGCTCTTGCCCAGCGGCTTGGTGGTTTGCGCATAGCGCCAGCGGTGGACTTCGGCAAACGGCGGCTCGGCGCGAATGCCGGTGACTTCGGTAAAGGCTTTGAGCAGCTTGGCTTTGACCCGCTCGGCATCGTCTTCCAGATGGCGTTCTGACCATTCGGGGCTGGCTTGTACGGTCCAGCGTTCAATCGGGCCACGCCCTGGCTTGGATGACTCACGTGCCAACCAGGCAATTCGGTGGTGTGTGCTTCGGGCGGCGTTCCATTGCGGACCCAAATAAGCCAATGTTGGCTGCGCTGCCTGCGGAAAAGCCAGCATCAAGGTCCAGCACGGTGCAACACTCACTTTGGAAATCTCGCCCATCAAGGCTTTGGCAATTTGCGAGGACAGCAGCAGCGCCTGGGCTTGTACCGATGGCACGGCCAGCATGACCCCGTCAAAGCCCGAATGCACGCTGGTCGTGGCGCCTGGCCCCTCGGTTTGCAGCTGCCAGCGCTTGGGCGACAACACGTCGGTTTGTATTCGTGTGACCTGGGTTTCAAAATGCAGTTGGCCCTTAGCTACAAGCGGCTGGGCCCATTGCCTGACCAGCGCATTCATACCGGGTGTGGCGACCCAATGGGCCTCTTTGGGCGGCAGGCTGGAGGCCACCACCCGACCGACCTCATCCAGAATCCGCACAGTATTGGCGCTCCAGCGGCGCACCAGCTCAGGGTCGATGCTGAGTGCGGTTTCAAACCGCTTGTCGCGCACGGTGAAGTACTGTGCGCCATGGTCAAAACTGCCAAACTCGCTGTTGCGAGTGGACATGCGGCCACCCGCGCCGCGGCTTTTTTCAAACACCGTGACAGTGTGCCCGGCCTGTGCCAGCGTGCGCGCGCAGGCCATGCCTGCGATACCTGCGCCAATCACGGCAATGTGACTGACCGGCGAATGCGCAGGCAGACGGGTGTGGGTGGGTGAAGGCTTGTTTGTCATGTTGTGTTCTTGTGTGGGTCAGCAACGTCATCTCAATGTACTCTAAACCGGGCAGTGTTTATCTTTCAAGCAAAGCGTTACGCGTCTTGGCGCTTTCCAGTTGCTTAAGCCACCACTGTAAGGCCTTGCCCTCCGCTTGGCGCCAGGCATAACTGACGCGCACCACCCGGGGCGCTTGCATGACTTTTTTCTCGACCAACCGGCCTGCATCCATAAAAGGCCGGGCCAAATATTCAGGCAAAAAACCGGCGCCCAAGCCGCGCATCTGTGCATCGAGTTTTGTCAGCATGCCGGGCACGGTAAACACATCCTGGCCACCCAACAGTCCGATGCTCACACCGCCGCCGCGCTGTACCGAGTCAGCCACGGCCACCACCCGGTGCGCCAGCATCATGTCGTTGGTGATGGGCTCGGCGGCATTGGCCAGCGCGTGGTGGGGCGCCACAGCGTAGACAAATCTGATGGTGCCCAGCGCCTTGCTATGCAGATGGCTGTTGGCGCCCGGCTCCAGGGCCACGCCTATGGCCAGGTCCGCTTGTCCCGATGTCAGTGCCTGCAAGGTGCCCGACAGGGCTTCCTCTCTGATTTTCAGTCGGGTGGGCGGCGTGAGGGCAAAAAACGCCTCACACAACTCCATGATGGTGGCGCGAGAAATGATGCTGTCCACGGACAGCGTCAGTTGCGGCTCCCAGCCCGTGGCCACCCGCTTGACCCGGTTGGCAATCGCGTCCAGCTCATTGAGCAAACGATTGCCTTCGCGCAGCAGTTCCTTACCAGCTTCTGTCAGTTGTGCCTGCCGCGATGAACGGTCAAACAGCAGCACATCGAGCGCATCTTCAACCTGCCGCACGCGATAAGTCACGGCGCTGGGCACCAGGCCCAGCTCACGCGCGGCGGCTGCCATGCTGCCGGTGCGGTGGATGGCGTCCAACATGCCCAGGGCTTCTGGAGTCAGCACATCACGTATGGATGCTTTGGTCATTGTTTGTTTTTTCATTCAAATAATTCGAATGATGCCATCAAATGCAAACAATCGCCAGCGGGGCTGCGCCGACTACAGTACGGGCAGGATAATTTTTCTGAAAGGCTACTGATCATGATCACCTTACGCAAATCTGAAGCGCGCGGCTATGCCGACCACGGTTGGCTCAAGTCTTACCATTCATTTTCATTTGCTGGCTATCACGATGAAAAGCATATGGGTTTTGGCAATCTGCGCGTCATCAATGAAGACCGCATTGCACCCGGCACTGGTTTTGGCACACACGGCCACCGGGACATGGAAATCATCAGCTACGTGATGTCTGGCGAGCTGGCGCACAAAGACAACATGGGCAATGTCAAAGGCATCCCGCCCGGCGACGTGCAGCGCATGAGCGCGGGTACCGGCGTGCAGCACAGTGAATTCAACCATGCTGAAGGCCAGACCACGCACTTTCTGCAAATCTGGATTGAGCCGAACGTCAAAGGCATTGCACCTGGCTACGAACAAAAAACCTTTAGCCCCGATGAAAAGCGCGGCAAGCTGCGGCTGGTGGCATCCAACGATGGTGCGGACGGCTCAGTGACGGTGCATGCCGACGCCAAAATTTATGCAGGTCTTCTTGATGGGGACGAAGCTGCCACGCTGGCGCTGAACCCGGCACGTAAAACCTATGTGCAACTGATCAGTGGCGGCCTGGAGGTCAATGGCCAATTGCTGGCCAAGGGCGATGCTGCCCTGTTGCAGCAAGAAAGCCTGTTGCAACTGGCCAAAGGGCAGGGCGCTGAAGTGCTGGTTTTTGACCTGGCCGCTTGAGGTTGTCGCGCTGGCCTGCGGGCATTCCCGTTGATTGTTTGCGCCCACGCGTTGGTTGATCCATCGCAAGCGCCGTCGTAAAGCTGCATTAAATTTGCTTGGTTAGTTGTTTTTTTCTTTTCTCTTCATTAGGATTTTCATGTCAAAAGTTGTTGTTGTTTATCACTCCGGTTATGGCCATACCCAGCGCGTGGCGCAATTTGTCTCTGATGGCGCAGCGGCCGAGTTGGTCGCCATTGATGCCGAAGGCAACCTGACCGAAGCGCAGTGGGCCAGCCTGGACGCTGCTGACGCCATCATCATGGGTAGCCCCACCTACATGGGCATGGCCAGCTGGCAGTTCAAAAAGTTTGCCGATGCGACCAGCAAAAAGTGGTTCACCAGCGCCTGGAAAGACAAGGTCGCCGGCGGCTTTACCTGCAGCGCCAGCCCAAGCGGCGACAAGCTGTCGACCATTCAGTACTTCATCACTTTGGCGATGCAGCAGGGCATGATCTGGGTTGGCCAGCCTGCGCTGAACAACGGCGTGATCAACCGGATTGGCTCGAACTCTGGCGTGATGGCGCAAGTCGGCCCACAAGACCCGGCCAGTGCCATTCCCCAGGGCGACCTGGACACCGCAGCAGCCTACGGCAAGCGCGTGGCTGAAGTGGCTGCCAAGCTGCGCGGCTGATCGCGGGTCTAAACCGCCGCCCTCTTTGCCCTGACCAGCGCGCCGCAACTGGCAGGGCAAAAGTAAAAGTTTGGCGGTTATACACAAATCGTCTGGCGGGCGATCAAATGGCTGCCTAGGTGCACAGGCTGATTTAGGGAGGGCCGTGTCGATTTCACGGCGAGCATCGCCCTAAAATGACGCGATGTTTGTCCATTTACGTATCCATACCGAATTTTCAGTCGTTGACGGCACAAACCGCATTGACGAAATCACCGCCGCCGCAGCAGCGGACCAGCAACCCGCACTCGCCATCAGTGACCTGAGCAACCTGTTTGGCACTGTCAAGTTTTACAAGGCCGCGCGCGGCCATGGCGTCAAGCCCTTGATCGCCGCCGATGTCTGGGTGCAAGTACCCGGCAAAGACGCCGCCGCGCCGCCTGCGCGCCTGCTGCTGATTGCGCAAAACCAGCGCGGTTACCTCAATTTGTCGGAGCTGCTGACGCGTGCCTGGACGCGCGGCGTGGTGGCCGGCCAGGCCATCATCAGCCTGGACTGGCTCAGCGAGCTCAATGAGGGCTTGATTGCGCTGTCAGGTGCGCAGCGTGGCGCAGTAGGCCAGGCGCTGGTGCAAGGCGATGATGCGCGTGCCACCGACAGCGCGCTGCATTTTTCAGGCATTTTTATTCACCGCTTTTACATCGAACTGCAGCGCGCCGACCAGGCCGACGATGCGCGCCACGTCACGGCTGCCGTTCAGCTGGCAGCGCGTTTAAAGCTCCCCGTGGTGGCCACCCACCCGGTGCAGTTTTTGACCTACGACGACTACGAGGCACACGAGGCGCGGGTGTGTATTGCTGAAGGTGAAATTCTGGGCAATGCGCGCCGTGTGCGCAAGTTCACGCGGGAGCAATACTTCAAGTCAGCCGCGCAAATGAAAGCGCTGTTTGCCGACATTCCCTCGGCCATCACCAACACACTGGAGATTGCCAAGCGCTGCAGCTTATTGCTTGAGCTCGGTAAACCGATGCTGCCCGACTACCCGACGCCAGAAGTCAATGGCGTGCGCATGGCGGCTGACGACTACTTTCGCCAAACGTCGTTTGAAGGTCTTGAAGAGCGCCTGGCGCACCTGTACCCGAACGTCGAGGTGCGCGACAAACAACGGCCAGCTTATTTGGAGCGCCTGGAGTTTGAGATCAACACCATTCTGAAAATGGGTTTCCCGGGTTACTTTTTGATTGTGGGCGACTTCATTAACTGGGCCAAAAACAATGGCTGCCCGGTGGGGCCGGGGCGGGGCTCTGGCGCGGGCTCGCTGGTGGCTTATTCACTCAAGATCACCGACCTCGACCCACTGCGCTACAACCTGCTCTTCGAGCGGTTTTTGAACCCCGAGCGGGTGTCGATGCCCGACTTTGACATCGACTTTTGCCAAAGCAACCGTGACCGCGTGATTGACTACGTGAAAGACAAATACGGCCATAACGCCGTCAGTCAGATTGTCACTTTTGGCACCATGGCAGCACGCGCGGCGATTCGCGACGTGGGCCGCGTGCTCGACTTTCCGTATGGCTTTTGCGACGGTATTTCAAAACTGATACCAAACAAGCCCGGCCAGGCCGTCACCCTGCAATTGCTGCCCGCCGAGCGCAAGAAAAACGACAAGCTGGTGTATGCGCTGGAGGCCGAGCCGATTTTGGCCGAGCGTGAACGCAAAGAAGAAGACGTTCACACCTTGCTTGAACTTGCCCGCAAGCTCGAAGGCCTGACACGCAACGTCGGCATGCATGCAGGTGGCGTGCTGATTGCGCCCGGCAAGCTGACAGACTTCTGCCCGCTGTACTTGCAGCCCGGCAGCACATCAGCCGTCAGTCAGTTTGACAAAAATGACGTGGAGGCGATTGGCCTGGTCAAGTTTGACTTTTTGGGACTGGCCACGCTGACGATTCTGGAGATTGCCAAAGACTTCATCACCACCCGCCATCCCTCGCAAAAAGACTTCGCGTTTGACAACCTGCCGCTGGACGATGCGCGGGTGTACAAGCTGTTTGCCGACGGTCAGACCGAGGCCGTGTTCCAGTTTGAAAGTACCGGCATGCAGCGCATGCTCAAAGACGCGAAACCCGACAGGCTGGAAGACCTGATCGCGATGAACGCGCTGTACCGGCCTGGCCCGATGGATTTGATTCCGAGCTACATCGCCCGCAAGCAGGGCAAGGAAGTGCCCGACTATCCGGACCCGCGCGTCAAGCCGATGCTGGAGGAAACCTACGGCATCATGGTCTACCAGGAGCAGGTGATGCAGACCGCCCAGATCCTGGGCGGCTATTCACTTGGCGGTGCAGACATGCTGCGCCGCGCCATGGGTAAAAAAGACGAAAAAGAAATGGCCTCCCAGCGCGAGGTGTTTCGCAAGGGTGCGGGTGAAAATGGTTTGACGCAGGAAAAAGCCGACGAAGTTTTTGACCTGATGGAGAAGTTTGCGGGCTACGGCTTTAACAAGTCGCACTCTGCGGCGTACGCGCTGCTGGCGTACCACACGGCTTGGCTGAAGGTGCATTACACGGCTGAGTTTTTCGCCGCCAACATGACGGTGGAAATGGGCGACACCGACAAGCTCAAAGTCTTGCACGGTGACGCGCTGAACATGGGCATCACCTTCGAATCGCCCGACGTGAACCGGGGTGACTACCGGTTTGAGCCGACCAGCAACAGCGCCGTGCGCTATGGCCTGGGTGCCATCAAGGGCACAGGTGAGCAGGCGATTGCGGCCATTGTTGAGGCGCGCAAGGCTGGCCTGTTCACCTCGCTGTATGACTTTTGCGTGCGCGTGGAGCGCACCAAAATCAACAAGCGCACGGTGGAAGCGCTCATCAAGGCGGGTGCTTTTGACGGCCTGCAATTGAACCGCGCGTCGCTGCTCGCGTCGGTGGACCAGGCCTTTGAATTTGCACTGGCTGCCGAGGCCAATGCCAATCAGGGCGGGCTGTTTGACATGTCTGACTCGCACGCTGCCAGCACGCAGGAACCAGCGCTGGTTGAGGCCATGCCGTTCGGCGTCAAGGCCCGGCTGGTGGCTGAAAAAACGGCGATTGGTTTTTACCTGTCAGGCCATCTTTTTGATGAGGTGGAGGCTGAAGTCCGCCAGTTTGCCAAGCTGAAAATCGAGGACCTGATTGATTCACGCGACACGCGCGTGCTGGCTGCCATCGTCACCGACCTGCGCGTCATCAACGGCAATCGCGGCAAGGTCATCATCTTCAAGCTTGACGATAAAACCGACACGCTGGAGGCCTCGGTGGACGAGGCCACCTACAACGCCAACCGTCATCTGCTCAAGGACGACGAATTGGTGATTGTGCAGGGCACGCTGCAAGGCGCGTCAGAGCGTTTTGGCCGCCGCTTCAAGGTCTCACAGGTGTGGGACCTGGAGGCCGCGCGATGCAAGTTTGGCAAGTATTTAAAAGTGGCTGTGAACGGTGCAGCGCCCAATATTTCCCGCCTGGTCAAAGACTTTCCGCCGCGCAAAGAGATGACCGAGCAGGGCGAGCTGCTGCGCGGCCTGCCGGTGCGTTTGCACGTCAGGCGGCGGGCCGACTTTGGTGATGTGGCAGCCGAAGTTGCCTTGGGCGAACAGGCCAAGTTTTTCCCAAGCGATGCGGCGCTGGCCAGCTGGATGGCGCAGGCCGACAAGGGGCTGGCACGCATCGTGTATGAGTAAGGCTAAAAATGCCGTGTGAGGTGTCAAATTGACATTTGCGGTCACTGCTTGGGCTGTTGCTCAAGACCGATCCGCGTCAACTTGAGGGATTGAAATTGGACAAAGTCGATTGCATCGTCATAGGCGCAGGTGTGGTGGGGCTGGCAGTGGCGCGTGCGCTGGCCTTGCAGGGCAGGGAAGTCATGGTGCTGGAAGCTGCCAACGCCATTGGCACGGGCACCAGCTCACGCAATAGCGAGGTCATACACGCTGGCATTTATTACCCAAAGGGTTCGCTCAAAGCCCAACTGTGTGTGCGCGGCAAACAGCTGCTGTACGACTATTGCGCTCAGCGCGGCATCGGCCACAGCCGCTGCGGCAAACTGCTGGTGGCGACTAGTCAAGCGCAAGTCGCGCAACTGCAAGGCATCATTGCCAAGGCAGCCGCCAACGGTGTCAATGACCTGGTCCTGCTAAGCCGCGAGCAGGCATTGGCGATGGAACCGCAACTCGAATGCGTCGCTGCCGCGCACAGCCCCAGCACCGGCATTGTCGACAGCCACGCGCTGATGCTGTCGCTGCAAGGTGATATTGAAAATGCAGGCGGCATGACAGTTCTCAATACTGCTGTAGACCAAGTGATGCGAGGGCAAGAAGCTATTGAAGTCATCGCATCTGACGGGACGGAGCTGGCTGCCAACACGGTCATCAACGCTGCTGGCTTGAACGCACCGCTGGTTGCCAGTCGCATCAAAGGGCTTGACGCCAGGCATATACCGCCGACCTTTTGGGCCAAAGGCAACTACTTCACCTTGAGTGGCAAGTCACCGTTCAGCCGTCTGATTTACCCCGTGCCCCAGGCGGCCGGATTGGGCGTGCATCTGACGATTGACATGGGCGGCCAGGCCAAGTTTGGCCCTGACGTGCAGTGGGTCGATTCGCAAGAAGATTTGCGGGTGGACCCGAGCCGGGGAGCGGCCTTTTATGCAGACGTGCGAAAGTACTGGCCGGGTTTGCCAGATGGTGCCTTGCAAGCTGGCTACGCAGGCATGCGTCCCAAGCTGCAAGGGCCGGATGGATCGGGTTGGGTGTCGGCAGATTTTGTGATTCAGGGCGAGGCGGTTCACGGTGTGCCAGGTCTGGTCAACCTGTTCGGGATCGAGTCACCCGGCTTGACGAGCTCGCTCGCGATGGGCGAAGTTGTCAGTCAAATGCTATTGAAAAAATAGCTACTAGCCCATTATTGAATTGAGCTTCAGGCTTATTTTTTGCCAAGAGCGGTATTTCTAGAAGTGGCTATTGTCAAAGTCTGGCCCCGAGCCGCGTTCCCTGGTCAATCGCGCGTTTGGCGTCCAGCTCGCCGGCTTCTTGTGCGCCGCCTATCAGGTGTGTTTTGACGCCCGCAGCTTTCAAGGGATCAAGAAGCTCTTGCAGCGGTTCTTGTCCGGCGCACAGCACGATGGTGTCGACTTCCAGCAATGTTGCACCGGTTCGTTTTTCGCCATAGGCGATGAACAGGCCCAGGCCGCTTGCTTGTTGGGTGATGCGTTCGTAGTTCACGCCTGAGAGCATCTCGACGTTTTTCATCTTCAGCGCCGCGCGATGAATCCAGCCCGTGGTTTTGCCCAGGTTGCTGCCCAGCTTACCGGGTTTGCGCTGCAGCAGCGTGACTTGCCGAGCTGCGGGAGTCGGCACGGGTCGCACCACGCCGCCGCGCACGGTGGCCGGGTCTGCCACGCCCCATTCGGCCAGCCATTCGGTCAGGTCCATGGCGGTGGAATGTCCGGCAGGCGTGACCAAAAATTCTGCTACGTCAAAACCAATACCGCCCGCGCCAATCAGTGCCACACGCTGGCCAACGGCTTGTTGGCCGTGCAGCACATCGATGTAGCTCAGCACGCCGGGCAAGTCCTGGCCGGGGATGCTCGGGTTGCGCGGCTTGACCCCAGTGGCCAGCACCACGTCATCATATTTTTGGGCGATCAGATAGGCCGCGTCGACCCGTTTGTTCAAATGCAGTTGTACGCCGGTCAGTGTTGTGCGCTGGCCAAAGTAGCGCAGCGTTTCTTCAAATTCTTCTTTGCCCGGTATCCGTTTGGCCATGTTGAACTGGCCGCCTATCCTGTCCGCTGAATCAAACAGATCAACGCTGTGCCCACGCTCCGCTAGCGTGGTGGCAGCGGCCAAGCCAGCCGGGCCAGCACCGACGACGGCGATGCGTTTTTTGGCTGGTGCGATCTTGATGACCAGATCCAGTTCATGCCCAGCGCGTGGGTTGACCAGACAACTGGCCAGCTTGTTTTGAAAGGCGTGGTCCAGACATGCCTGGTTGCAGGCGATGCAGGTGTTGATGTCGCGGCTGCGGCCCTGCGCCGCTTTGTTGACGAATTCGGGGTCGGCCAAAAATGGCCGGGCCATGCTGATCATGTCGGCGCAGCCGTCTGCCAGCACCTGTTCGGCCACCTCCGGCATGTTGACGCGGTTGCCGGTGATGACGGGAATGTTGATGCCTGCTGCCCGTAGCTCTGTGCGCAGCTTTTTGGTCACCCAGGTAAATGCACCGCGCGGTACCGATGTGGCAATCGTCGGCACACGCGACTCATGCCAGCCGATGCCGCTGTTGATGAGTGTGGCGCCTGCCTTTTCAATCGCCTTGGCCAGCGCCACCACCTCGTCCCAGCTGCTGCCGCCGGGAATCAGGTCAATGATGGACAGGCGGTAAATGATGATGAAGTCAGCGCCCAGCGCCTCGCGCGTGCGGCGCACGATCTCAATGGCCAGCCGCATCCGGTTGGCGTAGCTGCCACCCCAGTCGTCCGTGCGCTGGTTGGTGTGGCTGACCAGAAACTGGTTGATCAGATAGCCTTCGCTGCCCATGATCTCCACCCCGTCGTAACCGGCTTCACGCGCCAGGCTAGCGCAGCGGACAAAGGCCCGAATTTGCCGCTCGATACCCGCAGCGCTGAGCTCAAACGGGGTAAATGGCGATATCGGGCTTTGAAGGCGCGACGGTGCCACGCACAGCGGGTGGTAACCGTAGCGGCCCGTGTGCAAAATTTGAAGTGCGATTTTGCCGCCTTCGGTATGGACCGCACGGGTGACTTGTTGATGGCGTTTGGCGGCGCTGCTGCTGGCCAGCATGCCTGCAAACGGTTTGGTCCAGCCTGCAATGTTGGGCGCAAAGCCGCCAGTGACCATCAGCCCCACACCGCCACGCGCCCGCTCAGCAAAGTAAGCCGCCATGGCTGGAAAGTGCTTG
>CAMARI010000053.1 GCA_945860515.1 Polaromonas sp. YR568 | reverse complement strand
CCACACACGAGGCCAGCGGCGCCAGCTATGCCGAGGGTGAGGTGTGGAAACGCATGCCGATGGGCACGATCGAACTGGTCGGAAAAATTGACCGCATCGACCAGATGCCCGACGGCAGCCGTTTGGTGATGGATTACAAAACCGAGTCTTCTGCCACCACCAAAGCGCGTATCACTGACGCGGGCGAAGACACCCAACTGGCTTTTTACGCAGCGCTGCTGGAGGATGACACCCTGGCGGCTGCCTACGTGAACCTTGGTGAAAAAGAAGTGACCAAAACCTACCCTCAGCCTGAGCTTGTGGAGTTGCGCGACGAACTGATTGGCGGCATCTTGAGCGACATGGGAAGGATTGCAGAAGGCGCGCCTTTGCCAGCACTGGGGGAGGGCAAGGTTTGTGAATTTTGTGCAGCTCGCGGACTGTGCCGCAAGGACTTTTGGTCATGAACAGTGCCCCCACGCTTGTCACTCCACTTGTTGCAGCCTATGAACACAATGGACAGCCAGTGTCTGCCGAAGCTTTTTACGCCATTGCCTGCGACCCGCGCCGCAGCGTGGCGGTGGAAGCCTGCGCAGGTGCTGGAAAAACCTGGATGCTGGTGTCCCGCATGGTGCGCGCGTTGCTAGAAGGCGGGCCTGGTGGCGACGTTCAGCCGCACGAAATTTTGGCGATCACTTTCACCAAAAAAGCGGCTGGTGAAATGCGCGAACGCTTGTACGAGTGGCTGGCCGAGTTTGCCAATGCCGACGATGAAACGCTTCAAAGAGAGCTTAAAAACCGCGGTGTTGATGGTCAAAGTAGCCTGCTGGCCAATCAATCCATGGGTAAGCAGCTATCAAATTTATATCGGCAGATGCTTGCCCACGGCCGTCCGGTGCAGATCAAGACCTTCCACGGCTGGTTTGCTGCCTTGCTGCGCAGCGCGCCCATGGCCGTCTTGCAGCAGATGGGACTGCCAGCTAGCTATGAGCTGCTGGAAGACGACGGCCCGGCCAAGGCACTGGTCTGGCGGCGGTTTTATGCAGCTCTTTTGAAGCAGCCCGAGCTGAAAGCCGACTTTGAAGCGGTGGTGCTGGCGCATGGCCGCTTTCAAACGGGCATTGCGCTGCAAGGTGCGCTGGACAAACGCACCGAGTTTTTGCTGGCTGATGCAGCCGGTGTGGTGGACCGTTCGGTGCGGCACTTTACCGACCAGTATCCTGAATTTTCAGTACTTGCGCATCCCGACGAAGGCCTGCGCACCAGCGCAGCCATGGCGCTGCTGCTGGCTGCGGCCAAAGCTCTTGGCGGCGCCAGCGCTACCACCTATTCAGCAAAGGGCGTTGAGCTTGAACAAGCCTTGTCTGAGGGGGATGTATCGGCCACGCTGCTGGCGCTGCTGACCGACAAGGGCACGCCGCGCAAGTTCGGTGAAAAAATCATCGGTATCGCCACCGTGCGAGAAGCGCAAGACCTGGTGCTGCGCGTGAAAGCTGCCATCGCCCAGCATGAAGCCTGGGACTACCAGCAGCGCATGGCGCGCCTGTCTCGCCTGCTGCTGGCCGAGTTTGCCGCGCTCAAGCGTGAGCGCGGCTGGGTCGATATGAACGATGTGGAACGCGCCGCGCAAGTGATGCTCAGTGACGCTGTGCTGTCGGGCTGGGTGCAGGAGCGGCTGGACGCGCGCATCCGGCATTTGATGATTGACGAATTTCAGGACACCAACCCGCTGCAATGGCAGGCGCTGTCCAACTGGCTCAGTGGCTATGCCGGCGCGGGGGGCAGGGCGCCCAGTGTTTTCATCGTGGGGGACCCCAAGCAGAGCATTTACCGCTTTCGCCGGGCCGAGCCGCAGGTGTTCATCGCGGCGCAGGCTTTCGTGCGTGACGCGCTGGGAGGTGAGCTGCTGGCCTGTGACCATACCCGGCGCAGCAGCCAGGCCGTGGTTGGCGCTGTCAATGCTGTGATGGGCCAGGCAGCCGCCAACGATGGGTATGAGGGCTTTCGGACCCACACCAGTGCATCGCATGACGAGGGCAGGGTGCTGCGCTTGCCGGCCATCCCGAGGGCTGAAAAAAGCCAGGCACCTGGGGCTTTGGAATGGCGCGACAGCTTGACCACGCCGCGTGAGCTGCCGGAAGAAACGCTTCGCACCCTCGAAGCCAGACAAGCGGCAAGTTGGATCGCCAGCCAGCTAGCCAGCCAGATGGCCAGCGCGATGGCACCCACGCTGGTTGCTTCGCGTGATGCGCTGCCACCCGAGGAGGCGGATTTGGTCTTGGGGCGGCTCGGCGACAAAACATCCAAGCCGTCAGACATCATGGTGCTGTGCCGCAAACGTGCCAGCCTGCTGCCGCTGCTGGACGAGCTGCGCGCCCTGCATATCCCGGCGCAGATTGGTGAAAAAACCGAGCTGATCGACTGCTGCGAAGTGCTGGACATCGTGGCGCTGCTGGATGTGCTGGTGTCACCCCAGCATGACTTGTCGCTGGCACGCGCGCTGCGCTCGCCGCTGTTCAACCTGTCCGACGAGGGGCTGGTTCAAATCGTTTTAGCCAAAGCGGATTCAAAACTGTCATGGTTTGAAGTGCTACAAAAAGATGAGCTACTTGTAGGTGAATTGATTGGCCTCGGGGCCACTTTGATGCGCTACAAAGCACTTTTGGACGCCTTGCCACCGCATGACGCATTGCAAGCGATTTACGACAGTGGCGACGTGCTGGCCCGCTTTGCCGCTGCAGCACCGGCTGCCAGCCGGGGCGCGGTGCTGTCCAATCTGCGGGCACTGCTGGCAGCGGCCTTGCAGGTCGATGGTGGGCGCTATGCCACCCCTTATGCCTTTGTTCGCGCCCTGAAGGCCGGCGGCCTGAAGGCGCCTGCCGCTGTTAACCCGGACGCGGTTCGGCTGCTCACCATTCATGGTGCCAAGGGCCTGGAAGCCACGGCCGTGTTGCTGCTGGACACCGACACCGCACCGCGCAACGCGGACAGCATGAGCGTGCTGGTCGACTGGCCAGGCCAGGCGCTGGCGCCGCAGAAGTTTGTGTTTTTAATCAGCGAAAGCACGCCGCCCGCTTGCGCGACAGATGCACTGGCCCTGGAGCAGGCCGCCAGACGGCGCGAAGAACTCAATGCCTTGTATGTGGCCATCACCCGCGCCAAAAACACGCTGGCCGTGTCGTCCATTGAGCCGTACCGGCAAGCGCCTGACAGTTGGTGGCAGCGGCTGCATGGTTTGGCAAACCCTGAAACCTTGCCTGCTCAAGCAGTTGCCAACGAACAGATGGCGTCTGGCCGCTTTAGCCTGCCTGAATTACCTATTTTTGTGATCAGCAACAGCCCAGCGCCAGAGCAAGTTATTGAGATTGATTCCGTGACCGCCCGCATCGGAAAAGCCATGCACCGCCTGCTGGAATTCAGTGATTTGTCAGAGCCAGCGGTGCGCCGGGTCGCGCTTGAATTTGGTTTGAACCCCGAGCACGCCAGCCAGGCCCAGGCGATGGCGCACCGCATCCGCCATGGTGCGGCTGCCTGGGCGTGGGATGCATCGGTGGTGCAGTGGCAGGGCAACGAGGTCGAGCTGACGCATCAGGGCGACACCTTCAGGCTGGACCGGCTGGTGCAGCGCCGTGACGCAGGCGATGCGGTAAAGAACGGTCAATGGTGGGTGCTCGACTACAAGTCAGCCTTCAGCCCACAGCGGCAACCCAACCTGGTGACAAAAATGAAAACCTACATCGCCGCCGTGCAGGCCATCTACCCTGGCCAGCCTGTCAAAGCGGCTTTCCTGACGGGCGACGGTCAGGTGGTAATGGTCGATTGAAAGCCAGGTCCGGCGGCTCCAGCGCGGCTGATCGATTTCTGAAAAACTCGAGCTTGCCGTTTTCCGCCACTTTCACAACATGTCAGGGTACTGCCTCGGACCGCCTGAGATAATCAGTGCACTGAAGAAGGCTTGAACACTGTCTCGGGGCAGTTTTCAGGCCTTTTTGGCGTTCAAATATGCATCCAGACCAACGGATGCCTTGACGAGCTGCTCCTGAATAAATAGCAAATGAAAGTCTTTTTTGAACCCAGCTGTTAATCCCCAGCCCATCCGTGTCGCTGTCATTGGCGGCGGTCCGGCTGGCCTGATGGCTGCCGAGGTGCTGGCCGGTGCAGGCAGCGACCTGCAAGTGACGGTGTATGACGCGATGCCGTCGGTGGGCCGCAAGTTTTTGCTGGCCGGCAAAGGCGGGCTGAACCTCACGCATTCTGAAAGCTTTGAACCCTTTGTGGGCCGTTATGGTCAGGCCAGCACCCGGCTGGAGCCGATGCTGGCTGACTTTGGTGCGCAGCAGCTGCGCGATTGGGCGCAGGGCTTGGGTGTTGCGACGTTTGTGGGCAGCTCCGGCCGGGTGTTTCCGGCTGATATGAAGGCCGCGCCGCTGCTGCGCGCCTGGCTGCATCGGCTGCGCGGCTCAGGCGTACGCTTTTGCATGCGGCACCGCTGGCTGGGCTGGTCTGAGTCTGACGCCTTGTTGTTTGAAACACCCAGCGGGCAAATTGGCATTCAGTCTGATGCTGCGGTGCTGGCCCTGGGCGGCGGTAGCTGGGCGCGGCTGGGGTCTGATGGCGCCTGGGTACCGCTGCTGGCTGCGCGCGGCGTGAACGTCGCGCCACTGGTGCCGTCGAACTGCGGCTTTGATGTCAACGGCTGGACGACGCACTTTGCGGGCAAATTTGCCGGCCATCCTTTCAAATCTGTTGCGATTTCATTGACGGATTCAAAGGGGCAAACCTTGAGCCGCAAAGGCGAGTTTGTAGCCACGGCCACTGGGGTGGAAGGCAGTCTGATTTATGCCGCATCGGCGCTGCTCAGAGACGAGATCGCCCGCTGCGGCAGTGCTACCTTCAGGATCGACTTGCGGCCAGACCTGATGCCGGAGCAGGTGCTCAAAGAGGTGTGTCATCCGCGTGGATCGCGGTCGCTGTCCAGCCATCTCAAAAGCCGACTCAAGCTCGACGGCATCAAGGCCGCCTTGTTACACGAGCTGCTGGACAAGGACGCCATGAACGACCCGCTACAACTGGCGACTGCCATCAAGTCGCTGCCCGTCAAACTGGTCGGCGTGCGCCCCCTCGATGAAGCCATCAGCAGCGCAGGGGGTGTGCGTTTTGATGCGCTCGACCAGCACTTGCAGCTGAAGGCCGAAAAAATCTCCAAAATGCCAATGTTTTGTGCGGGTGAGATGCTCGACTGGGAAGCACCCACGGGTGGCTATTTGCTGACCGCCAGCTTTGCCAGTGGACGCATCGCGGGCGGCGGCGTGCTGAGCCACTTCGGATTGGCCTGAAAGGGGCGAGAAAATACCCTGGCGCTGCGTGTGGAAATACCCGCGCAAGGATTTTTTTGAGCTGGCCCAGCTGGCCTGGCCGCTTACAATGCGACCTTGCTGCCAGGCCATGTTCTGGCGTTCCTTGCCTTTTGGCTGATAACCGTTGTGGAGACTGCCTGTGTTTATTTCTTCTGCCTTTGCCCAAACCGCACCTGCCGCTGCCGGCGGTGGCGACATGATGTCCTCGCTCACTGGCATGCTGCCGCTGGTGTTGATGTTTGTGGTGCTTTACTTCGTGATGATTCGCCCGCAAATGAAAAAACAAAAAGAGCACAGGGCCATGATTGACGCGCTGGCCAAGGGCGATGAAGTCGCCACCGCAGGCGGTCTGCTCGGCAAGGTCAGCAAACTGGGTGACACCTATCTGACGCTTGAACTGGCCGCTGGCGTTGAAGTGCAGTTGCAACGCAGCGCGATCGTTCAGGTGCTGCCCAAAGGCGCCATCAACACGTCCAAGTAATCTCGCCCAGACCCTCTCGTGCACATAACGGAATTTCATCCATGAATCGTTACCCGGCCTGGAAGTACGCCATCTTGCTGGTGGCCCTGCTGGTGGCCATTGTTTACACGCTGCCTAACCTGTTTGGTGAGGCGCCTGCGGTGCAGGTGTCCAGCAGCAAATCTGCCGTCAAGGTCGACAGCACAACGGTGACCAGAGTTGAAGAAGCGCTAAAGGCTGCCGGCCTTAAGCCCGACGCGATTGCCCTGGATGGCAGCTCTGTCAAGGCGCGTTTTGGTGATACCGACACCCAGCTCAAAGCCAAAGACGTGATTCAAAAAGCTTTGAGCTCTGCAACGGGTGATTCGGCGTACGTTGTGGCGCTCAACTTGCTGTCGCGCTCACCTGCCTGGTTGACGGCATTGCATGCTGCACCGATGTATCTGGGGCTTGACTTGCGCGGCGGCGTGCATTTCATGTTGCAGGTGGACATGCAGGCCGCGCTGACCAAAAAGGCCGAATCCCTGGCGGGCGACCTGCGTTTGCTGATGCGCGAGAAAAACATTCGCCATTCAGGCATTAGCCGCAACGCGCAAACCATTGACGTGCGCTTTCGGGACAGCCAGACCCTGGCTGCCGCCAAAAACCTGATTCAGGACCAGTTTCCCGACCTGCAAAGTACCGACGCACCCGACGGCACCGATTACAAACTGACAGCCAGCATCAAGCCTGAGGCCGCGCGCCGTATTCAGGACCAGGCCCTCAAGCAAAACATGGTCACGCTGCACAACCGCATCAACGAGCTCGGCGTTGCCGAGCCGGTGATCGCGCAGCAGGGCGTCGACCGGATTGTGGTGCAACTCCCCGGCGTGCAGGACACGGCCAAAGCCAAAGACATTCTGGGACGCACCGCCACGTTGGAGATGCGTCTGGTCGATGACAGCGCAGAAGGCCGCGCTGCTGAGACCAACACCGGCTCTGTGCCGTTTGGATCTGAGCGCTTTTTGGAGCGTGACGGTCGCCCGGTGATTGTCAAAAAGCAGGTCATCATCACCGGTGAAAGCCTGACCGACGCGCAACCTGGCTTTGACTCACAAACCCAGCAGCCCAAAGTCGATTTGACCGTGGACGCCAAAGGTGGCCGCATCATGCGAGACACCAGCCGCGAGAATTTGAAAAAGCGCATGGCCATCCTGCTCTTCGAAAAAGGCAAGGGCGAGGTGCTGACGGCACCGGTCATTCAAGGGGAACTGGGCAACCGCTTCCAGATTTCTGGCTCGATGAGCGTGTCTGAGGCCAACGATCTGGCACTGCTGCTGCGGGCCGGCTCGCTGGCTGCGCCGATGGAAATCATCGAAGAACGCACCATTGGCCCGACGCTGGGTGCCGAGAACATTGCCAAAGGATTTCGGAGCGTGACTTACGGCTTTGCGGTCATTGTGTTGTTCATGTCGATCTATTACATGCTGTTCGGCGTGATTTCTGGCGTTGCACTGGCTGTCAACCTGCTGCTGCTGATTGCCATTTTGTCCATGCTGCAAGCCACGCTGACGCTGCCCGGCATGGCCGCCATGGCGCTGGCGCTTGGTATGGCCATTGACTCGAATGTGTTGATCAACGAACGTATCAGGGAAGAGCTGCGCAATGGCGCATCGCCGCAAGCGGCCATCCACACAGGTTACGAGCGTGCCTGGGCAACGATTCTGGACTCCAACATCACCACGCTGATTGCAGGCTTTGCCCTGCTGGCCTTTGGCTCAGGGCCCGTACGCGGATTTGCGGTGGTGCACTGCATTGGCATTCTGACCAGCATGTTCTCGGCGGTGTTTTTCTCGCGAGGCCTGGTCAACTTTGTCTATGGTCGCCAAAAGAAGCTCAAATCAGTATCGATTGGTACCGTGTGGCGTCCTGCGCCAACTGGCGATGGCAAATTGACCGCCTAACAACAAAAACGAGAGTCGCTATGGAATTTTTCAAAATCAAAAAAGACATCCCGTTCATGCGGCATGCAATGATTTTTAACGCCATTTCTTTCGCCACGTTTGCGCTGGCGGTGTTTTTCTTGTTCTCGCGTGGCCTGCATTTGTCGGTTGAATTTACCGGCGGAACAGTGATGGAGGTCAGCTACACGCAGCCGGCAGAAATTGAAAAAATCCGCACCACGGTGTCTTCGTTGGGGTTGACCGATGTGCAGGTGCAAAATTTCGGCAATTCACGTGATGTGATGATCCGTTTGCCAGCGCAAAAAGGCGTCAGCACAGCGCAGCAAAGCGACACGGTCATGGCCGCGCTGAAGGCGCAGGAGGCCACTGTGCAGCTGCGCCGTACTGAGTTTGTAGGCCCGTCTGTCGGCGAAGAGCTGGCACAGGATGGTCTGAAGGCGCTGGGCATGGTGGTTATCGGCATCATGGTTTACTTGGCGTTTCGCTTCGAATGGAAATACGCCGTGGCGGCCATCATTGCCAACCTGCACGACGTGATCATCATCCTTGGTTTTTTCGCATTTTTTCAGTGGGAGTTTTCACTCTCAGTGCTGGCGGCGGTGCTGGCTGTGTTGGGCTATTCGGTCAACGAGTCGGTGGTTATTTTTGACAGGATTCGCGAGAACTTCAGGCGCTACCGCAAGATGAGCACCGTCGAGATCATCGACAACGCCATCACTTCCACCATCAGCCGCACCATCATTACCCACGGTTCGACCGAAGTGATGGTGCTGTCGATGTTGCTGTTTGGGGGGCCAACACTGTTTTACTTTGCGCTGGCTTTGACGATTGGTATTTTGTTTGGCATTTACTCGTCTGTATTTGTGGCCGCAGCAATCGCCATGTGGTTGGGTATCAAGCGCGAAGATTTGGTCAAGGTCGCCGCCAAAAAAGAAGAAGACCCCAACGACCCGAACGCGGGCGCTACGGTGTAACCAGGCCAGTTTGACCGACCAACAATCGTGGCCGACTCAAACCACACGCAAAGTGCCCTAGCAACGCAGGCGCGTGATGTTTTCACGGCTCATGTCGCCCAGGCTCTGCCTGACATTGCCAAGGCGATTCTGGGCAAGCTGGCGGTGTTGATGGATCAGCCCGCGAGTGCGCCAGTAGCCCGAGAGCGGCGTGACGCCTGGCTTGCTTTTCAGGCTGCGGGCAAAGCCTGGGCCAACGGAACCAACAAAGCCTGGCGCGCGGCTACAAAACAAGCCAGCCAGTCGATGACGGCTACGTCAAATCTGGGCAGTGGGGATTTGCAGCTGATGGACGACGACGTCATGGAAAACAAAATCCTGGCTTCGCGTCTGGCGCTTCACCTGCTGGATGTCGCGACCTGGGAACTGCGCGACCTGCGCCTGCGGGTACAAAACCTGGACAAGATCAGCGAACTTCAGGCAGGGGATATTTTTCGTCCGGACGTCTTGTCCCGCTTGATGGTGGAGCAGTGGACAGACGCTGGCCTGTCAAGGGACACTTGGCTGGCTGTGCAGGACTTGATTCAGGCTCGCCTGGCTGAGCACCTGGTGGAGGCCTATCAAAAGGCCAATGAATTCCTGGTGGAACGCGGTGTGATGCCCGACATAGATTTGCACTCAAGGGTCAAGCGCACGCCCTCAAGCATCGTGAAAGCGCTGTCAGCAACCCCTGTAGCCGCAAGTTCGCCGTTGGATGAAGACCAGAACCAGTCATCTTTTGCCGGCAAGGGTGGCGGCGTTGACTCTGCGCGTGAAGAAAACCGTGCACAAACCACAACATCGCCTCTGGCTCGCGCACGCATGCGAGCTCAAAGCGTTGTGGGCAACCTCCAGCGCCTGTTGAGCAACCAGGTGGCCGGTTTTGACGAAACTCGTGGAGCTCAGCCCACGCCGCAACTGGCGCAGGCGCTGGCGGTCATGACTGCAAGCCAGGCCGCAGAGTTAGACGCAGCCCTGGTCGACGAGCCCGGGCGGGTGTATGGCCCCGAACACGTCGAGCAAGCCAACGCTGCACTGCGCCAGCGCACCAGCAGCCTCAAGAAGGCCGCCAGTACTTCAACAGAAAAGGCCACCATTGAAATTGTGGCCCTGATGTTTCAGTCCATTCTGGCCGAAGAGCGGATCCCGCCTACCGTTCGGGTCTGGTTTGCACGGCTGCAAATGCCGGTGCTGCGCGTGGCGATTTCTGAGCCAGGATTTTTTGGGTCTCTGCAGCATCCGGCACGCCGGCTGATTGACCGCATGGGGTCATGCGTGCTGAGTTTTGACGCCGGTGTGTCTGGCGGCGCCATGGAAGTTGAGGTCAAACGCATTGTTCAGGTGATTGAGCAATATCCTGAAACCGGACGCCGTGTTTTTGAGCTGGTGTACGACGAATTCAAGAAATTTCTGTCCAAGTTTCTGTCTGAAAACGGCAGCGCCGCCCGGGTGGTCAGCATTGCCCAGCAGGTCGAGCAAAAAGAAACCATGACGATTCAGTACACCATCGAAATGCGCAGCATGCTCAACGACATGCCGGTGCGAGAGGAAATTCGCGAGTTTTTGTTCAAGATATGGGCCGAAGTGCTGGCGCTGACAGCCATGCGCAATGGCCCACAGCACGAAGAGACCATGACACTGAAGAGTGTCGCAGCCGAATTGGTATGGGCCGCCAGCGCCAAGCCCAATCGCGCCGAAAGGGCCAAGGTTATTTCAGACCTGCCCAAGTTGCTTCAGGTGCTGCGCATGGGCATGACTGTGCTGGCCATGGACATCCAGTCGCAAGACCAGCAGCTCAAAGTCATCAGCGACACGCTGGCCGATGCCTTCATGTCCAAGACTGACGCGATATCGAGCGAGCGAATTGACGCCATGGCCAAGCGCCTGAGCAATCTGGAGGACTACCTGTCTGACGAAGATGTTGGCGACTTGCCGCTGGACACCGAAGCGCTGGTGATGATGATTGGCATCGACGCATCTGACATCGACGTGGTGACCGACGGCGGCGGCCAGCCCACCGAGGCGATGCGGGCCTGGGCGCAAGAGCTGCAGTTGGGTGCCTGGTTCAGCCTGGACCACAACGGACGCATTGGCCACGTACAGTTTGCCTGGCGCAGCGACCGCAAGCAACTGCATCTGTTTGCCTCGGCTGATGGTCGCCATGTCTTGATTCAGGCACGCAGGCTGGCTGCCTACTTGCAGGCTGGCTTGCTGAAACCAACAGAAGAAGAAGCCTTGACCGTGCGGGCGACCCGCGATGCGCTTGCGAAGCTTGAAGCCAATCCTGAAAGACTATTGGGTTGAATCTTGGCCTCCGCATTTACTCGCTTCGCGTAGTGCTCTGCCCTCGAGAGAGCGCTTTTTTCTAGGGGCTTCCCGTCGAAAAAACGCTGTCTAGTGTCCTACCCGATCAGTGGCATCATCACAAAGTTCGTCCAGCACCAGCGCATCAGGCTCTTGGCCAAAGCTCCAGTAAACCATCAGCACAATGATTTTCAGGTCGTCCAGTTCGAGCGGGTTGCCCGGGGCGGCCATCGCACGGTCAATCACGATCTCGCGCATCTGGGGCGGCAGCACGCCTGATGATTCGAGAAAGCTCACAAACCCGAGCGCCTGTGCGCCCATGTGTTCCTGCTCGGCAACGCTATAGGCCCGCATGCTGCCGGGCGACTGGGCCTGCACGATGCCAGGCTGGCTGGCGTCGTTTGCTGGCAGATAAATCTGGGTGCTTTGCGCGGCGGTGTTCAGGCCGTCGAGCCAGATCAGCGCTGCCTGAATCTCGTCAGCCTCAAAACCGGCGGCAGTTAGTTTACGGCCCAGTTGCGGCAGTTCCGGACAAGCGTCACCTTGCCAATAGTTTTCGTAGACGTAGACCAAAACTTCAAACATGTCTTCAATATAGCCCAGAAAGGTGACCCACCCATGCCGCTGCCAACGGGCTTGTTAAAATCATGCCTCAACCTGACCCGGAGCGCAATGCAGTTTTTTTGGTACATCGTCGCAGGAGGCCTCGCCACCGCTGTGCATTACGCGGTGCTGATTGCGCTGGTGGAGTCCTCAAGCCTGACTGCTGCACCTGCAGCTGCCATTGGCGCCGTAGCCGGTGCGGTGGTGGCTTACTTGCTCAATCGGCGCAAGACGTTTGCGGGCAGTAGCGCCGACCATGCCCACGCGCTTCCCCGTTTCATGGCCATAGCGCTGCTCGGTGCCATCCTCAACGGCGCTTTGGTCTGGCTAGGTATTCAGCAGTTTGGCTGGCACTATCTCTTCGCCCAAATGCTGGCTACCGTGCTGGTTCTGGTCCTGACATTTCGACTTAACCGACTCTGGACGTTTGCTCAATGAATTCAACTGTCACAACGCTTGGCCCTGCAACCCCCGCTGGTTGCATGCTCAGTGTGATTGTTCCGGCCTACAACGAAGAAGAGGTGTTGCCGATTTTCCATGGTCGCTTGGTCGCGGCACTGGCCAATACCCCTGAGCTAGCCGGCAATTGGGAAGTTGTTTACGTCAACGACGGCAGCAAGGACGGTACGCTGCGGATTTTGAGGGAACTGCAACAGCAAGATCCCTCTATCGGCGTGGCCAACCTGAGCCGCAACTTTGGCAAGGAAGCGGCCATGAGCGCGGGCCTCAAGCTGGCGCGGGGCAAGGCCATCATCCTGATTGACGCTGACCTGCAAGACCCGCCAGAGCTGATTGGCGACATGGTGCGCGCCTGGCAGCAGGGCGCGGATGTGGTGAACATGAAGCGCGCCAGCCGTCAGGGCGAAACCTGGTTTAAAAAAGCATCAGCGGCCTGGTTTTACAAAATCATCAACTGGCTGTCTGAAGTGCATATTCCTGAAAACGTGGGCGACTTTCGTTTGCTGAGCCGCCGCGCCGTCGATGCCCTGAACCAGTTGCCTGAGAGCAACCGCTTCATGAAAGGCCTGTTTGCCTGGATAGGCTACAAGCAGGTCATGGTTGAATACGATCGCCACCCGCGCGCAGCAGGCCAGACAAAGTGGCCCTACCTCAAGCTGTTCAATTTTGCGGTTGAGGGCATCACCGGCTTTTCAGTGGTGCCGCTGCGGCTGGCCAGTTATGCCGGGTTTTTAACGGCTTTCTCGGCCTTTGTTTACGCGCTGTTTTTGCTGGTTAAAACACTCACCATCGGTGACTCGGTGAAGGGCTTTCCCACGCTGATTTTGACGATTCTGATTTTGGGTGGTTTGCAGTTGATGGCGATGGGCATTATTGGCGAATACCTGGGCAGGCTGTTCAAGGAGAGCAAACGCAGGCCGCTGTTTTTGCTGGACGACTACCAGGCACCACAAAACGCCGCGCAGGGCACTCAATCGCATGCGTTGATGCCTGACGCATGATCGCCACGCACAACACGTCAAGCCGCTGGCTGTGGTGGATTTTGGGCGCCGTCGCCTTGCTGCGCCTGCTCACACTGAGCCTGTACCCGCTGACTGACACGACAGAAGCGCGCTACGCAGAAGTAGCCCGCAAAATGGCTGAACTGGGCAACTGGGTCACGCCGCTGTACGACTACGGTGTGCCCTTTTGGGCCAAGCCGCCGCTCACCACCTGGCTGTCAGCCATCAGCATCCAGCTGTTCGGGGTGAACGAATTTGCCGCGCGCCTGCCGTACTTTTTGCTAGCCGTGCTGATTGCTTGGCTGCTCTGGGCTTGGGTGCGCCGCAGCTCGGACAGGCAGGCGCAACTGGCTGTTGCCATCATGAGCGGTACCCTGCTGTACGTCATTGCGTCGGCAGCGGTGATGACCGACCTGGGCCTGCTGTTGGGCACCACGCTGGCCATGCGCGGGTTCTGGGCCGCGTTTGAGCCGCGCGAATCAAGCCGGCCCAAAGAAGTCTGGCTGCTCTTTATCGGCATGGGCATTGGGCTTCTGGCCAAAGGGCCGATTGCGGTGGTGCTGTCTGGCCTGCCGATTGGCCTGTGGATGCTGCTCACCGGCAATATCAAGACATCGTGGCAGCGCCTGCCATGGGTCAAGGGCAGCTTGCTCACGCTGGCCATCGCTGCGCCTTGGTACCTGATGGCTGAAATCCGAACCCCCGGTTTTTGGGAATACTTTTTCATCGGCGAGCACTGGAACCGCTTTACCGTCACCGGCTGGGCTGGCGACAAATACGGCACCGCTCACGCCACCCAGCGCGGTGCCATCTGGCTGTTTGCCCTGGCTGCTGTGATGCCCTGGACGGCACTGTTGCCGATGTTGTGGCTCGGCCGCAAAGCCGCCCCGGCGCTGCAAAGCCCTGAGCCTTCGGCCTATTCACGCGACTTCACTTTTTATCTGCTGGCTTTCTCGGTGGCGCCATGCCTGTTCTTCACGATGTCGGGCAATATCTTGTGGACCTATGTGTTGCCCGCGTTGCCAGCAATGGCGCTGCTGGCGGCGCGCTGGCTCAGTGCTGATGCACGAACGCGCTGGGTCAATGGCGTGGTAGGCGCGGGGGTGCTGGCCATGACCTGTCTGGTGGCCGCCTTCTTTGGGCGCGAGCAGCTCAACGACAGCTGGAAGTCCGCCAAAACCGTGGTGCTGGCGCATCAGGCCAAGGGGGCGAGCCATCCCCTGCTTTTCATGGGCGACCTGCCGTATTCAGCGTCCTACTATGCACAAGGCAAGGTCAAGGCGCTGCCCGGCAATGCCGAGCTGGCCACGCGGCTGGCATCAAGCCCGGTGTTTGTGGCGCTGAACCCGGACCAGGTCAAAGCCTTGCCGCCCGAGTTGGCAGCCAGGCTGCGGCTGGAGGCCACGTCAGGTGCCTACCGGCTTTATTCGTCAGCTGCCAAGTAGCTGCCAAGTAGATTGCAAGTAAAAGCCTCAGCGTTTTTGGTACTGCGTGCTACCAAACAAAATCTCACGCGCGGTATCGGTGGTGATGGGTTTGCGCAGGCTGGCCAGGATCTGCACGCCGCGCTCCACGGCAGGGCGGGCAGCAATCAGGTCATACCATTTTTTCAGGTGCGGGTAATCGGCCCAGTCGATGCCGTGGTTCGCCCAGTTGCGCAGCCACGGAAAGATGGCGATGTCAGCAATCGTGTACTGGTTGCAGGCCATGAATTTGCTGGTGGCCAGTTGCTTGTCCATCACGCCGTACAGGCGTTTGGTCTCGTTGGTGTAGCGGTTGATGGCGTAGTCAATTTTTTCAGGCGCGTACTGCCTGAAGTGGTGCGTCTGCCCAATCATCGGCCCCACACCGCCCATTTGAAACATCAGCCACTGCAGCGTCTGAAACTTCAGCCGGTCTGACTTGGGTAAAAACTTGCCTGTTTTAGCCGCTAGGTACAGCAAAATGGCGCCTGATTCAAACAGCGCAATCGGCTTGCCGTCCGGGCCGTTCGGGTCAACCAGCGCGGGTATTTTGTTGTTCGGGCTGATGGCCAAAAACTCCGGCTTGAACTGGTCACCCGTGCCAATGTACACCGCAATCGGCTCCCAATCCTTGCCGACCCGAAAGCCGCATTCCTCCAGCATCACGTGCACTTTATGACCGTTGGGCGTGGGCCATGAGTAAACCTTGATCATTGCGTGCTTCCTTCGATGGTGTTGATGGTGGGAGTGGCTGCCCACTGGCATATGGATTTTAAGGGCGCGGCGATACCTATAGCTTTCAATTGACTTTCACCTTGCCGGAAACTGTGACCTCAGGCCGCGCCATACCCCTGCTGATGCTGCGCTTGCAATCAGGTGAATTTTTGGGGGCAA
>CAMARI010000052.1 GCA_945860515.1 Polaromonas sp. YR568 | reverse complement strand
ACCCGGCGGCTCGGTCAGCGCGGGTCTGGCGATTTTTGACACCATGAACTTTATCAAGCCAGATGTGTCGACGCTATGCACCGGCATGGCTGCCAGCATGGGTTCTTTCCTTCTGGCTGCTGGTGCCAAGGGCAAGCGTTTTGCTTTGCCCAATTCCAGCGTCATGATCCACCAGCCTTCTGGCGGTGCCCGCGGTATGGCCAGTGACATTGAAATTTCAGCCCGCGAAATTCTGAAGACCCGTGAACAGCTCAACAAAATCTTGGCAGAGCGCACAGGCCAGCCGATGGAAAAGATTGCGCGGGACATGGAGCGCGATTATTGGCTGTCGGCCAGCGAAGCCAAAGACTACGGTCTTGTCGACGAAGTCATCGCCAAGCGCCCTTAAACCCTACTTTTCCCTCAAAGAAACGGCGTTTCTTGTCATGAGAAGCGCCTTTTTTATTTGGTTATCATTGGTAAATCCTGTCGACCCATCCTGCTCAAAGTGAATAAGGCATCTCCATAATGGCCGAAAAAAAAGGCTCCTCCAGCGAAAAGACTTTGTACTGCTCGTTTTGCGGTAAAAGTCAGCATGAAGTCAAAAAACTTATCGCAGGACCGTCTGTTTTTGTCTGTGACGAATGCATAGACCTCTGCAACGAAATCATCCGTGACGAGTTGCCAGTCGGCGAAGAGGGCCGCGAGACCAGTGGCGACCTACCGACCCCGCTGGAAATCAAAACCACGCTTGACGGCTATGTGATTGGCCAAGAGCCTGCCAAACGTACGCTGGCGGTCGCGGTTTACAACCATTACAAACGCTTGCGCCACAAGGAAAAAGCCAAAAAAGACGATGTTGAATTGACCAAAAGCAATATCTTGTTGATTGGCCCTACGGGATCTGGCAAAACACTGCTGGCGCAAACCTTGGCTCGCACGCTGAATGTTCCTTTCGTGATGGCTGATGCCACCACCCTGACCGAAGCGGGTTATGTGGGGGAAGACGTTGAAAACATCATTCAAAAACTGCTGCAAAGCTGCAATTACGAAGTCGAGCGCGCGCAGCAAGGTATTGTTTACATTGACGAGATCGACAAGATTTCACGCAAGTCAGACAACCCGTCCATCACGCGTGATGTGTCGGGTGAGGGCGTGCAGCAGGCATTGCTGAAGTTGATCGAAGGCACGATGGCTTCGGTGCCACCGCAAGGCGGCCGTAAGCACCCGAACCAGGACTTTTTGCAGGTCGACACAACCAACATTTTGTTCATTTGCGGTGGTGCGTTTTCAGGCCTCGAAAAAGTCATTGAAAGCCGTACCGAGACATCCGGAATCGGCTTTGGTGCGGCAGTCAAAAGCAAGAAAACCCGCAGCCTGACAGAGTCCTTCAAGGATGTGGAGCCTGAAGACCTGATCAAGTTTGGTTTGATTCCCGAACTGGTCGGACGCATGCCCGTCGTGGCGACCCTGGCTGAACTGAGCGAAGACGCGCTGGTGCAAATTTTGACTGAGCCCAAAAACGCGGTGGTCAAACAGTTCAGCAAACTGCTGGCCATGGAGGGTGTCGACCTGGAAATCAGGCCATCCGCGCTCAAGGCCATTGCCCGCAAAGCGCTAGCCCGCAAGACCGGCGCGCGTGGCTTGCGATCAATTCTGGAACAGTCCCTGATTGACACCATGTTTGACTTGCCAACGACCAATAACGTCGACAAGGTGGTGGTGGACGAATCGACGATTGAAGAAAACAAAGCGCCTTTGCTGGTTTACCGCGAAGCCGCCAAAAAAGCCTGAAACTTGAAAGCGGATGGTTAGGCCCCAACTATTGCTTGTCTTGCATCTCATCCAAAGGTCTTTTTAAGGCACTTATGTCATCCACCTCCGCCCTGCCTTCCGCCCCAATGGACCTCCCTTTGCTGCCGCTGCGCGATGTGGTGGTGTTCCCGCACATGGTGATCCCCTTGTTTGTCGGGCGTCCCAAAAGTATCAAGGCGCTGGAGTCGGCGATGGAGTCCGAGCGCCGCATCATGCTGGTGGCACAAAAAACAGCCGCCAAAGACGAACCCGTTGTTGAAGACATGTTTGACGTGGGCAGCATTGCCACCATTTTGCAGTTGCTGAAATTGCCTGACGGCACGGTCAAGGTGCTGGTTGAAGGCCAGCAGCGCGCCAAGGTCAACAGCATTGAAGACGGCGAACACCATTTCAGTGCCAACGTCACGCCCATCGAATCGATGGCCATTGCCCCTGACAAAACCAGCGAAATTGAGGCCCTGCGCCGTGCGGTCATGCAGCAGTTTGACCACTACGTCAAGCTGAACAAGAAAATTCCGCCAGAAATCCTCACCTCCATTTCAAGCATTGACGATGCGGGTCGCCTGGCCGACACGATTGCTGCGCACCTGCCGCTCAAGCTGGATGCCAAGCAGGTGATTCTGGATTTATCGCCCGTCAAGGAGCGACTGGAAAATCTGTATGAACAGCTTGAGCGTGAAGTCGATATTTTGAATGTCGACAAAAAAATCCGTGGTCGCGTCAAGCGGCAGATGGAAAAGAATCAGCGTGATTTTTACTTGAACGAGCAGGTTAAGGCGATTCAGAAGGAATTGGGCGACGGCGAAGATGGCGCTGATGTCGACGAGATTGAGAAAAAGATCAAGTCCGCCAAGATGCCTAAAGAAGCACGCAAAAAGGCCGATGCCGAATTCAAAAAGCTCAAGCTCATGTCGCCCATGTCGGCCGAGGCAACTGTGGTGCGCAATTACATTGATGTACTGACAGCCTTGCCCTGGAGTAAAAAAACGAAAATCAAGCATGATCTCGTCAACGCCGAAAACGTGCTGAACGAAGACCACTACGGGCTGGAAAAAGTAAAAGACCGGATTGTTGAATATCTTGCGGTACAGCAACGGGTGGACAAGCTCAAGGCCCCTATTTTGTGTCTGGTCGGTCCTCCGGGCGTCGGCAAAACCTCGCTCGGCCAATCGATTGCCAAAGCGACAGGCCGCAAGTACGTTCGCATGGCCCTGGGCGGCATGCGTGACGAGGCCGAGATTCGCGGCCACCGCCGCACTTACATTGGCGCGCTGCCCGGCAAGGTGCTGCAGAGCCTGTCGAAAGCCGGCACGCGCAATCCGCTGTTCTTGCTCGATGAAATTGACAAGCTGGGTACCGACTTCAGGGGCGACCCGTCAAGCGCGCTGCTGGAGGTGCTGGACCCAGAGCAAAACCATACCTTTGGCGACCACTATGTTGAGGTGGACTTTGACCTGAGCGACGTGATGTTTGTCGCCACGTCGAACTCGATGAACATTCCGCCCGCGCTGCTGGACCGGATGGAAGTCATTCGTTTGTCAGGCTACACCGAAGACGAAAAAACCAGCATCGCCATGCGCTACCTGCTGCCCAAGCAGGTCAAGAATAACGGCGTGAAAGCCGAAGAGCTGGAAGTGCAGGAACAAGCCGTACGCGACATTGTGCGCTACTACACCCGTGAGGCTGGCGTGCGTTCGCTCGAGCGCGAGTTGGGCAAGATTTGCCGCAAGGTTGTCAAGGGCATCCAGCTCAAAAAAATGAACGCGCAAGTGGTGGTGAGGCCGGACAACCTGAATGAGTTTTTGGGTGTGCGCAAGTTTGACTACGGCCGCGCCGAGAAAAACAACCAGATCGGTCAGGTGGTTGGCTTGGCCTGGACAGAAGTTGGCGGCGACCTGCTCACGATTGAAGCGGCAATCATGCCTGGCAAGGGTCTGATCACCCGTACCGGCTCGTTGGGCGACGTGATGAAGGAATCTGTTGATGCAGCCCGCACGGTGGTGCGCAGTCGCTCAGCCATGCTTGGCATCAAGGACGATTTGTTTGAAAAACGTGATATCCATATTCACGTGCCTGATGGCGCAACGCCCAAGGATGGTCCGAGCGCAGGAGCAGCCATGACAACTGCTTTTATTTCGGCACTCACCGGAATCCCGGTGCGCGGCGACGTGGCCATGACCGGTGAGATCACCCTGCGGGGCGAGGTCACAGCCATTGGCGGGCTGAAAGAAAAGCTGCTGGCAGCTTTGCGCGGTGGCATCAAGACAGTTTTGATACCTGAAGAAAATGTCAAGGATCTGCAAGAGATTCCAGACAACGTCAAAAACGGTTTGGAGATCATTCCTGTCAAATGGATTGATCAGGTGCTCAAGGTGGCACTGGAGCGCATGCCTGTGCCCCTCACGGTCGAAGAAATGGCGTCCCCCGCTGCTGCCGTGCCGGCAACCATTGTTGTACCGCCGCTGGATGCGACGGGCACCGTGAAACATTGAGACATTTTTGGTGGCTATTTTTGACAGGCTTGAAAAATAGGCTATACTCATAGGCTTGCAATGCGGGAGTAGCTCAGTTGGTAGAGCGCAACCTTGCCAAGGTTGAGGTCGAGAGTTCGAGACTCTTCTCCCGCTCCAATTTAAAGGGCAGCACTTCAAAATGCTGTCCTTTTTCATTGGTGGTTTTAGATTGGTTTCAGACAGGGCGCGGTAACAAAGCGGTTATGTACCGGATTGCAAATCCGGCTAGCCCGGTTCGACTCCGGGCCGCGCCTCCAACATTTTTGCGCTATCGTGAAAACTTTTTTGAGCCCCAAATGTTGGGGCTTTTTTGTTTGACAATAGCAGTTGCAAGTTGTACTGCCCGAGTGGTGAAATCGGTAGACACAGCGGACTTAAAATCCGCCGCTTCGTGAATAGCGGGCGTACCGGTTCGATTCCGGTCTCGGGCACCAAATGACTAACGATGTTTGAGAAAGTTATTGAACTGAACCGGTACGCCGTTGGCGATATTGACAAGGCGCATGAATGCGCGGGTTCGATTCCGGTCTCGGGCACCAGGGCAGTCATTCATTCGTGGATGGCAAACACGTCATAGTTCAGAAGCGTAGCCTTGTCCATGTACAGTCAAGGCACTGAGGAAAAGTATGTTTCTGTTAAAGCCTTCTCTACTTTCATCGTTCTGTATGGTGTTCGCTGTTTTGGCCGGCCCGGCTATGGCAGCTCTTGGTCAGGCGCCTTCCAAGTTGTCGGGTTCCTTGTCTGCCACAAGCGCAAGAGTGCTCGCGGTTGTACCAACTGCAAGACTTGGTTCATACACGGTTCAGGAAACACAGCTCGAAAACGGCACGACGGTGCGTGAATATGTGACACCTGCAGGGCTGGTGTTTGCTGTTGCATGGCAGGGGCCTGTTTTGCCTGATCTGGACGTACTTCTGGGCAGTTACTTCAACACCTTCAGGCTCGAAACAGAGCAAGCCCGTCTTCTCGGCCGGCGCGGGGCCCCTGTGGACATCACTCGTGACGGGCTGGTCGTGCGCTCGAACGGGCGTATGCGAAACTTTTTTGGTCATGCTTACGCCATAGACCTTGTTCCTGCTGGTTTAACCATCAAAGACGTACTTCAATAGCATGTTCAAAACCGTTTTATCGCTGGTCATAATGGCCGCTCTGTTGACTGCTTGCGGCGGCGGTGGTGGTGGCGATGCGACTGTCAGCGCCAGTGCGGGCACCCCTGCAAGCAGTGGCAGTGGATCAGTCCCTGCTGCCGGCCCTGCACTGGCCAGCAATGTCATCGCCGTGACGGTCGACAGGGGCCCTGCGGGCATCAACGTCAACCGGCTTTACACGGATGTGACCATCTGCCAGCCCGGTACGACCTTGTGCCAGACCATCAACCATGTGCTGGTAGACACTGGCTCCACAGGTCTGCGATTGTTGTCGGGCGTCCTGTCGCCGTCCCTGGGTTTGGGGAAGGTGGCTTCAGCGAGCGGGTTGCCCTTGTTGGCTTGTGCACGGTTTCTAGACAACAGCTTTGCATGGGGTCCGGTCGTCACTGCAGACATCACGCTGGGCGGTAAAACAGTGGCGGCGATGCCAGTCCAAGTGGTTGCTGATTCGGATTTCACCAGCCTGGCGCGATCGTGTTCGTCGGGTGCGGCGATTGATACCGTGGCCTCGCTTGGCGCGAAAGGCATCCTGGGGCTTGGTTTGTTCAAGGAGGACTGTGGCGCCTCTTGTGCCAACATTACCGCTAACGGGATTTATTTCACCTGCACGACAGCAGCTTGTACGGCTGCTACTGCTACCCGGGCAAGCACTGCCAAGCAATTGAAAAATCCGATTCCCTTGTTTGCCAACGACAACAATGGGTTTGTCGTTGACTTGCCTGCTGTCGGTTCAGCTGGCGCGGAGAGCGTGAGTGGTTCGTTAATTTTTGGTATTGGCACGCAATCAAACAACCAGGTTGCCTCAAGCCGGGTTTTGACAACTGGCGCGACCGGTTATTTTTCAACCCTGCTTTCCGGACAATCCCTGAACACAAGTTTTATTGACACCGGCTCCAACGGCCTTTATTTTGATTCGTCCGTGATACCGACGTGTAGTGTGAGCTCCAGTTTTTATTGCCCCACGTCACTTTTGACCCTGTCAGCCACGCAGAGGGGAACCAATGCAGTCAATAACCCTGTCGTTTTTTCTGTTGACAACGCACTAGGGCTTTTTGCTGATCCTGCCAAAACGGTTTTGCCCAACCTCGCCGGTACGATCGGTGATGCTCGTATCTTTGCCTGGGGTTTGCCATTCTTTTATGGACGACGCGTATTTACCGGTATTGAGGGACAACCATCAGTGTTGGGCACCGGCCCCCTTTATGCGTTTTAGGCTGTTCGCCATCGCAGCTATTCAGAATTTTCAGACTTGCCTTTTTCACCCTACAACAGCTTAATATAGAGCCATGTCGAGTAACAACACACCCTTTGAAATTCACGTGCATGGTGAAGTGCCCTTGCGCGAAGACGTTACTTTTGAGCAGTTGCAAGATGCTCTGAAACCCCTGTGGAAGTACTCGGGTGCCAAGTCTTTGGCTGCTGCCGCTGAAAGCGCCTACGAGGAAGAACCCGGCATTCGCTTTGATGCGAACAAGCACTTGCTGCAAATGTGCTGGACCGTGTCAGGGGATGAAGACTTTCGTCAGGCGCTTGATGAAATGTGCATGGGTCTGAACGATCTGGCTGAAGCGGGTGCGCCGATTGAGGTCACGTTTTACGATGCTGATTTTGACGACGAAGACGAAGACGAAGACAGCGAAGACCACGAAGCGCGTGATGACTTTGCCATGTACTTCGTTGGCCCAACGCCTGCAGCCATCATGCAGGTACAACGTGACCTGCTCGTGCAGGACGCCATAGGTCTGCTGGAGCGTCACTTTGACGGCTCGGAGCTGGGTGAAGTTGTCGAAGCGATTGACCGCCTGTTTGAGCGCCGTTTTGACGACCTGGTCAGATCCATGCAGCTGGGCAAGCCGCCGCGCGGCTCAGGGGGCTCATCCGGCGGTTCAGGTCATGGCGGTGGTCGCAAGCCGCGTCATTTGCATTGAAGGTCCCTTCTGGCTGCGTTCTGACGCTGCCAAGACGGTCTCTGGGCAGATGATCTTGGTGTTCTCAACCCGGGTGTTCTCAAAAAAGTAAACCTCGCCAGCCCTCACGAACCCGAAAGCCTTGCCACGCCTTTCGCTCTTCATCAGCTGCCCGCCACCTTCATCCGGTTCACCAAAATAGAACCCACGGTTTTGGCGCCGTAGTTGTAGATGTCTGCGCCCACGGCGGTGATGCCCATCAGCATGTCTTTGAGGTTGCCAGCAATCGTGATTTCTTCGACCGGGAAGGCGATTTGCCCTTTCTCGACCCAAAAGCCGGACGCGCCGCGCGAATAGTCGCCGGTCACGTAGTTCACGCCCTGGCCCATCAGCTCGGTCACAAACAGGCCGGTACCGAGCTTTTTCAGCATCGCATCCAGGTCATCGCCAGCCTGGGTCTGGCGGCTGCTCAGCACCAGGTTGTGGGAGCCCCCAGCGTTGCCGGTGGTGCGCATGCCCAGCTTGCGGGCTGAATAGGTGCTTAAAAAATAGCCGCGCACAATGCCGGCCTCGACCACCGTGCGGGCTCGGGTCTTCACGCCTTCTTCGTCAAACGGGGCACTGCCTTTGCCTTTCTTTAAAAACGGGTCCTCAAGAATGTCGATGAAGGCGGGGAAGGCGGCTTTGCCCATGCTGTCGAGCAAAAAGGTGCTTTTGCGGTACAGCGCGCCGCCGCTGATCGCCTGCGTGAAGCTGCCCAGCAGGCCCGCGGCCAGTGGCGACTCAAACAGCACCGGGCATTCGCAGGTTTTGACCTTGCGGCTTTTCAGGCGCGACAAGGCGCGTTCTGCGGCGTAGCGGCCTACCGCCTCGGGGCTGGCCATGTCGCGCGCGTCACGCATGGATGTATACCAGGCGTCGCGCTGCATGTCACCGTTTTTGCCGGGTGACGACGCAATCGGCGATGCCGACATGCTGTGGCGTGAGCTGGCATAGCCACCACGAAATCCCTTGGTGTGCGCGCTGAAAAAATGTGACTGCTGCGCCGAGACGCCAGCCCCTTCGCTGTTGGTGATGCGTTTGCTCACGCCCAGGGCAGCGGCCTCGCATTGCAGGGCCAGCGTGGCCGCGTCTTCGCTGGTGATGTCCCAGGGGTAAAACAAGTCCAGATCGCGGTGAACGCGGGCAATGTCGCGTTCTGCTGGCAAGCCGCTGGATGTGTCTTCAGCGGTAAAGCGGGCAATGTCGAAAGCGGCTTTGACGGTCTGCTGGATGGCTGCTTTTGAAAAGTCGCTGGTGGCAGCGTTGCCGCGCTTTTGCCCGACGTAAACCGTGATGCCGAGCGACTTGTCGCGGTTGCGTTCGACGTTTTCCAAATCACCCTTGCGCACGCTGACCGACAAGCCGCAGCCTTCGGATGCTTCGGCAGCGGCATCGGTCGCGCCGAGTTTTTTGGCGTGTGCCAAGGCGGTATCGACCAGGTCTTCAAAAAAATCGCGGCTGTAGCTGAATCCTGGCAGGGGTTGAGAAGATGTCACGGGGCGGATGGGAGAGGCTTTTGATGTCATATGGGTAGCTATGATACGGGTTGCCATGAATATCAAAAATACCAAGCGATGAATGCCGTCAAACCCAAAGCCATCAAGGGTTACTGGTCGAACGGTCGTTTCGTCAAACCCGAAGAAATCGCCCTGGAAGAAGTCGGCCCGCCGAGCAAGACCATGCTCAAGGCCGAAGCCGATGAAAAGCAGGCACTCGGCGAGGCTTTGCTGACGCTGCGCGCTGACCTGATGGCCCGGCTGGACTTGCCCGACAAGCTGCTCGACGCCATCAAGGACGCGAAAAAAATCACCAACTTTGAGGGCCGACGCCGTCAGATGCAGTTCATCGGCAAGCTGATGCGCCCGCTCGATGCCAACCCGATTCGCGACGCCATCAACGAGCAGCTCAATGGCTCGGCGCAGCTCACGCTGCAACTGCACCTGGCCGAGCAATGGCGTGACAAGCTGGTGGCCGAAGACGAGGCCCTGCAAGCCTGGCTGACCGACTACCCGGCAACCGACGCCCAGCAGCTGCGTGCGCTGATTCGCCAGGCCCGCAAAGACTACAAACCCGAAAAGCCTGGCGAAGCGCCGCGCCATGGCAAGTCCTACCGCGAGATTTTCCAGTTGGTCAAATCTGAAATGCAGGCATCTGGAGCGCAACAGTAATGGCCCACGATGCAGTCAAAATCGGTATCGTCTCGGTCAGCGACAGGGCCTCGACTGGCGTGTATGTTGACAAAGGCCTGCCCGCCCTGAAAGACTGGCTGGGCAAGGCGCTGCTCAACCCCATCAGCTTTGAAGAGCGCCTGATACCAGATGAGCAAGCGGGCATCAGCGCCGCCCTGATTGAACTGGTTGATGCAGGCTGCGCGCTGGTGTTGACCACGGGCGGCACCGGCCCGGCACTGCGCGACGTGACGCCAGAGGCCACGCTGGCAGTGGCGCACAAGCAAATGCCCGGCTTTGGCGAGCAGATGCGGCAAATCAGCCTGACATTCGTGCCCACGGCTATTCTTTCGCGGCAGTGCGCGGTGATTCGCGGTCAATGCCTCATCATCAATCTGCCCGGTCAGCCCAAAGCAATTGCTGAAACGCTGGAAGGTTTAAAAAGCGAAGCCGGTGAGCAACTCGTCCCCGGCATTTTTGCCGCCGTGCCTTACTGCGTTGACTTGATTGGCGGGCCGTACATTGAAACTCGGCCCGAGGTTTGCCAGGTGTTCAGGCCGAAATCGGCACTGCGCGCGCCGTCATAATCCATGTGTGTGAGGATGTTTGAGCAACGCTTTTCAGCATGACAGTCAGCGCAGCATTGAGCGCATCTCACCCTGAACTATTTCTTTATCTAACCCTCGAGGAGACAACCATGAAAAAACGATTTACTCTCAAATTAATAGCTGCTTGCGCAATCACCATGAGTGCTGGCCTTGCATTGGCACAAGACGTGATCAAGATTGCCAACATTGTTGAACTGTCTGGCGGCGGCGCCACTGCCGGTACCAACTTCAAAAACGGTGTGGAGCTGGCCGTCAAGGAAATCAATGCCTCAGGCGGCATTCTGGGCAAAAAGATCCAGACCACCACCGCTGACACCCAAAGCAACCCGGGCGTGGCCAAGGGCCTGACGCAAAAAGCCATCGACAACGATGTGTTCGCCATTTTTGGCCCGGTGTTTTCCGGCTCGATCATGGTCAGCATGGCTGAGTCGCGCAAGGCCGAGGTCCCCAACTTCACAGGCGGTGAGGCAGCCAGCATCACCGAGCAGGGCAACCCGTACATCTTTCGCACCAGCTTTACCCAAACCACCGCCATGCCCAAAGTGGCGCGCTACATCAGTGACCAGGCCAAGCTCAAAAGCATCGCCATCATTTATGTGAACAACGACTTCGGCAAAGGCGGCCTGGACGCCATGAAAAAAGCGCTGGCCAATTCACCGACCAAAATCGTCGCTGAAATATCAACCGAACCTAGCCAGATTGACTTTTCAGCAGCAGTGCTCAGAGCCAAGCAAAGCAATGCCGATGGCGTGTTTGCTTATTCGAACGAAGAAGAGTCGGCCCGCATGCTGCGCGAGCTCAAAAAGCAGGGCTGGACCAAGCCCGTGATTGGCGAGACAACCTTGACCGGCCAAAAAGTCATTGAGCTGGCAGGCGACGCAGCCAACGGCGCGGTGGCCCACGTCGGCTTGACGGTGGACGCACCGCTGCCAGCAATTCGCGCCTTCCGCGCCAAGTTTGAACGGGAATACAAATACATTTCTGACCACAACGGCATGAAAGGCTATTCAGGCATTTACGTGCTGAAAGCCGCGATTGAAAAAGTGGGCAAGCTCGACCGCAAAGCCGTGGCCAAAGCGCTGCATACCCTCAAAGTCAAAGCTGCAGACGAGCCCGGCGTGCTGATGGATGTGTCGTTCGACAGCAAAGGCGACCTCGACCGCGAGAGTTTTTTGGTAGAAGTTAAAAACGGCAAACAAGAGGTGGTGGCCACGCTGCCACCGCTGGGCGCTGGTGCCCCCGCCAAGAAGTAAGTGAAGCAAGTGAAGTAAGTGAGTTGGCGCTTTCCCCCAGCGGGGAGAGCGTCAAAGTCCCACTTGGCGCGCGATGACCGATTTTCTCCAACTCTTTTTCTCTGGCCTGGCCACAGGCAGCATTTATGCGCTGGCGGCCTTGGGCTTTACGCTGCTGTGGCAAGCCTCGGGCACCATCAACTTTGCCCAGGGCGAATTCGTCATGCTGCCGGCCTTCATGTTGCTGGGCTTCATGGCAATTGGCGCGCCATTGCTGGTCAGCTTTGTGTTGACGATTTTGCTGGCGGTGCTGCTGCTGGGCTGGGTCTTCAAGCGCGGTGTGGTGGACCCTTTGTTCAAGTACGGCATGATGCCGATTGTGGTGGCCACCATTGGCCTGTCGATTGCCATGCGCAACGGCATGCGGGCTGGCTACAGCGCAGAAGCACACCCCTTTCCCAGCCTGTTTGCCGACAAGATTTACAACATTGCAGGTGTTACGGTGACGATGCAGGACATCGGCACCTTTGCGCTGGCCATGGTGATTGTGCTGGCCACCCAGGCGTTTTTGGCCAAAACCATCACCGGCCGCGCCATGCAGGCGGTGGCGCAAAACACCGAGAGCGCCACGGTGCTCGGCATCAACGTGCCGCGCATGATTTTTTACACCTTTGCCATCAACGCCGTGCTGGCCGTTGCAGCGGCGCTGCTGGTCACGCCAACTTATCTGGCCAAGTTCGACATGGGCGAAGGCCTGGGCACCAAGGCGTTTTTTGCGGCAATCATTGGCGGCTTTAACAACTCGCGCGGTGCGCTGCTGGGCGGGCTGATTGTGGGTGTGTGTGAAAACCTGGCGGCTGCCTACATATCGCCAGCCTACAAAGACGCGGTTGCACTCATCATCTTTATGGTGGTGATCCTGTTCAAACCACAAGGTTTGCTGGGCAAGAAAGAGGAGCGGAAGGTTTGACAACCACCCCCGATGAGCCTACGGCTCCTCCCCCCCAGGGGGGCGCACGCAGCGGCCCGGCAAAGCCGGTTCCGCGCCTGCACTTGGCTAAACGCACGTCGGTTTTGATGGCGGTGCTGGGTGCGCTGCTGTTTTTGGTCGCACCACAGTTTCTTAAAAACTATGGCATTTATCTGCTCACCTACTGGCTGGTGTTCATCATCGCCACCATGGGTTTGAATTTGACAGTCGGCTACGCAGGCCAAAAGTCGCTTGGCCATGCGGCCTTCTTTGGTTTGGGTGCGTACACCGTGGCGATTTTGATGAAGGCGGGCTTCAGCTTTTGGCTGGGTTTGCCGGCTGCGGCTTTGATCTGCTTTGTGGTCGGGTTGATTCTGGGCTTTCCGGCGCTGCGCGTGCAGGCGATTTACTTGGCCTTTGCCACGCTGGGGTTTAACACCGCCATCTGGCTGGTCATGCGCAACGAAGAGTGGCTGACCGGCGGCACCTTCGGCATCAACAACATTGCCCGGCCCTCGCTGTTTGGTTATTCGCTTGAAGCCAACCTGGCTTACTACTACTTTGTGCTGGCAGTGGCATTGGCAACATCGGCCTTGCTGTGGGGCCTGCTGCGCTCACCTTGGGGCAAGGCATTTACCGCGCTGCGCGACAACCCGATTCGGGCCGAAAGCTTGGGCATCGACATTCGCAGCTACACCCTGCTGAGCTTTGCCATTGGTGCGGCCTATGCGGGTGTGGCGGGCGGTTTGTTTGCGTCGCTGGTGCAGTTTATTGAGCCCGCACCGTTTGCCGTGGGCGCGTCCATCATGATGTATTTGATGGTGGTGGTGGGTGGCGCAGGCTACTTTTTTGGCCCCATTGTGGGTGCGGCTGTCGGTGTGGTGCTGCCCGAATGGCTGCGCGATGTGCCGGGCGTGTCCAATTGGTATTTGCCCATGTTTGGCGCGGCAGTGGTGCTGCTGATGGTGTGGCTGCCCGACGGCTTGTTGAGTATTCCAAGCCGCTTGCGGGCCAAGCGTGACGCCAAAGACGCGTCTTTGCTGCGGGCCCAGGCGGCTGGCAAACTGGGGGCCAAGTCATGACTGCGCCTTTGCTCAAGGTGACCGGTCTGAAAAAAGCTTACGGTGCCATTCAAGCCGTGGGTGATGTGTCGTTTGCAGTCATGCCGGGTGAAATCTTTGGCGTGATTGGTCCCAATGGCTCCGGCAAAACCACGCTGTTCAACAGCATCCTCGGCCAGATCAGCCCGGACGCTGGCGCGATTGAATTGCACGGCAAAACCATCACGGGTTTGTCGCCGCTTGAGCTGAGCAGGCGCGGCGTGGGCCGCACCTTTCAAACCCTGCAGGTGTTTGGCAAGATGACGGTGCGCGACAACCTGATCGTGGCCGCACAAGAACATCAGGGCAGCATGTTTGGCCGCATGTTTGCGCCGCCTGACTTGGGCCTGGGCGCCAAGGCAGACGCGCTGATTGACCAGTTTCGCATTCGCAATGTGGCCCACAGCCTGGCGGGCACTTTGAGCTACGGCCAGCAAAAGCTGGTGGACATTGCCATGGCTTTTATGGCCGAGCCTGACCTGGTGCTGCTGGACGAGCCGTGTGCGGGCGTTAACCCCAGCCTGGTCGGCGGCATATCAACCCTGCTCAAAGACCTGAACCGCCAGCCCAAGTTTGGCAAAAAGGCATCGTTTGTGGTGATTGAACACAACATGGACTTTGTGATGGACCTGTGCCACCGCATCATGGTGATGGTCGAAGGCCGCGTGCTGGCGATTGGCACGCCCGTTGAGATCAGAGCTAACAAAGCGGTACTAGACGCTTACCTGGGTAACTAGATGGGTAGCCCCCTGTCTCGGCTCACTGCGTGTAGCCGGAATCCCCCTCAGGGGGACAAGCGCTGCGGCCCGGCAAAGCCGGTTCCGCGCCCTTGCTGGCTGGGATGATATTGGTGGTCAATGGGGTATGAGATGACAAGTGATGTTTGCATTGAATTCGACAACGTGGTGGCCGGCTACAAGGACTTCATGATCCTGAACAACCTGTCGTTCAAGGTCGCCAAAGGCTCCATCTCGCTGCTGCTGGGGCCCAACGGCGCGGGCAAATCAACGGTGCTGAAAACGCTGTTTGGTTTGCTCAAGCCGCGCCAGGGCCGCATCTTGCTCGACGGCCACGACATCTCGGGCTTTGCGCCCAAAGCGCTGCTGGCCCAAGGCATTGCGTTTGTGCCGCAAGGGCGCAATTTGTTCGGCCAGCTCAGCGTGTTTCAAAACCTTGAGCTCGGCGGCATCACGCTGGGTACCAAAGTCACGCACGAGCGTATTCCTGAAGTGCTTGACTTGTTCCCGCGCCTCAAAGAGCGCTTGCATTCGCAGGCCTCGGCCTTGTCAGGCGGCGAGCAAAAGCAGCTAGAGGTTGGCCGTGCGCTGCTGCTGCGCCCCACCGTGCTGCTGATTGACGAGCCCTCAATTGGCCTGTCGCCCCTGGTGGTGCAAGACGTCTTCAAACTCTTGCGCAAACTGGCCGAACAAGGCACCACCGTGCTGATGGTTGAGCAAAACGTCAAAAGCGCATTGAAGATGGCCGACGACGCGATCGCCCTCGAGTCAGGCCAGCTGGTGCTGCACAAAAAAGCCTCTGAGCTGCTGGCCGACCCGAACATTGAGCGCTTGTTTTTGGGTGGTGGGCATGTGGCCCCCGCTACCGAAAAAACAGTGCCTTAATTGTGCTCAGATTCCAAGACGCCCAATAAATACAAGGGCTAGCAGCTACTAAATCAGGAGTAGCGTAAAAGACGCGCCTATGCACTGCGGCGCCTACTCATGGTTTCCCCTAGCCATTTGTTCATCGAAAAGATGGTCTGGCTGTGATTTATGGTTCAGAATAACAAACATTTTGAAACAAGTTTGGTGTTACACATTGCCGGGTTTTTGCTATTTTTATCGAAGCACACTAACCAACAGGAGATTGGTCAAATGCTGGTTTTTATAGCGGAACTTGCCAAGTTATGTTGCAGCGCCTTACACAATAAATTACGTTAGAACTCGGTGGCCAATATGAATGCTGAATTGTTGTGGCGGCAGTATCAACAGAATGTGGATCTGTACAAGTTCTACATGGACTTGATCATCAAGTTCAATGTGTTT
>CAMARI010000051.1 GCA_945860515.1 Polaromonas sp. YR568 | reverse complement strand
GAAACCTGGGTCGGCATTTCGGCACCGCCAAAAACACCACCGCAAATCATTGCCAAGCTGGCCTCCCTGATCGAGCAGGCGATGAAGGATCCGGAGCTGCAAGCACAGCTGTTCGCGCAGGGCGTCACGCCAGTCTATGAAAAACCAAGCGAGATAACAGCCCGTATGGTCAGAGAAGTCGGGATGTTTACAGCACTTGGCAAGCGTACCCAAATTTCCATGGACTGAGCACAAGTTGCAGTCCCATGAATCAGATGAATCAAAAAATCCACACAAAATTATTCGTTGACTTACTTTCAAAAAAAGGATTTTTCATGCGAAGACTAGTAGCCACATGCATCACTGCATGCGTCGGTGCATCCATTTTTTCGGCTCAATCGCAGGAGTCGTATCCTTCACGCCCAGTCACTGTCATCGTTCCCTTTCAAGCGGGGCATGGCGTTGACCTCATGGCTAGAGCTTTGGCTTCTGAGTTTTCAAAACTGACAGGGCAAGCTTTCCCAATTGTTAACCGCGAAGGCGCTGCCGCCACGATTGGTTTTGCCTCGTTAGCGGCTGCAAAGCCCGATGGTTACACGGTCGCCATCTCGCCCAACACCCCGTTGACGATTGCGCCTCATATCATCAAGAGTGTCACCTACACCTACGATTCTTTCGTTCCTGTTTGCCAGAGCTTTGAAAACGTGATGGCTTTGTTTGTTGGATCGGCATCTCCTTACAAAACATATCAAGAATTGGTGGCTGCGGGTAAATCACAGCCAGGCAAATTCAGCTGGGGAACCACCGGTGTTGGGTCGGTTCCGCATCTGTCAGCATCCGCATGGTTGGCCACTGCTGGGCTTGACGCAGTCCATGTTCCGTTCAGGGGTGAGCCGCAGATCCTGCCGCAACTCATCAGCAACGAAATCACTTTTTCGGCTGCCTCAATTTCTGGTATGGCTGGCAAAGGCGTGCGCCCTTTGGCCGTGTTTGCAGAACAACGCCACTTCGCCTATCCCGACGTGCCAACCATGGCCGAGCTTGGCTACTCTGCCGGTGTCCCCGGCTTGAACGGTATGTTTGCTCCCCGCGGCACGCCTGAATCGGTCTTGGCCAGTTTGGAAAAAACCTGTGCCGAAGTGACATCCTCAGAAGGGTTTCGCACATCTGCCTTACGTTTGAACCAGAGAGTATCTTTCTTGGGCCGAAGAGACTTCGACAAGAGGTTACGCGCTGACTTCGATGCGAAAGCAAAACTTATCAAGCAACTGAACATCAAGCCAGAGTAGCTAGCTTTAGGCCATCGTAAAAACTTGAGCGGGAATCAAACATTCGCTTCAGTCAACGTCATCTTTGATTGCACTGACTCAAGACATTTTTAATCTCACTTTCACTTAATAGGAAAAATATGAGTCTGCCGACAATTCGTCGCGTCATCACAGGGCATGACGTTGAGGGTAAAGCTGTTGTGAAAATTGACGAGGTTTGCAGTCACTTCCGAGAAGGACGACCTGGCGCCAAAATTTGCAACGTTTGGACAACAGACTCGGCTCCTGCAAATAACTCAGGCTCGAACGATGACGGGAAGCGTGAAGGTAAATTCACCATGATCGAAAACGGCAGCGTTTTTCGAATCATTGAATTTAAACCAGGCGTAGAGCAGCGCGTTCACCGGACAGACACCATTGATTACATCGTTGTTATGTCGGGGGAAATTGACATGGAACTGGAGGCCGGCAATGAAGTTCACCTCAAAGCAGGTGATGTCATGGTGCAGCGCGGCACCGTTCACAACTGGATAAACCGAGGAAATCAGTCGTGCGTACTGGCGGTCATTCTTATCCACGCGGAACCAGTCACTGCTGGCGGCCAAGTTTTGCCTGCCTTCGGTTAATCTTATTAGAAAGAAAATAACATGCCAGTCATCAAGATTCGCGATGTCAACATTCATTACCGCATTTTTGGCAGCACAGGCCCCTGGCTAGCACTGATTACAGGCGGACGGCGTGGCTTCAATGAGTTCATCCCATTTGCAGAAAAAATTGCAGCCAAGGGATTTCAAGTGTTGCTTCACGACCGTCGCAACACAGGCGCGTCAGACGTGCTTATCGCTGGGCAAGATGGTGAAGAAGAAATGTGGGCCGATGACTTAGCCATACTGCTTGATGAACTAGGCGCTTCCCCCGCCTTCATTGGCGGCACGTCATCTGGCGCGCGTCTTTCCATGCTCTACAACCAACGTCACCCGCAAAATGTCAAAGGACTTTTGTTAATGCGCGTGACTGGAGGCGACTTTGCAGCCGGTCGTTTGCCCGACATGTATTACGGACAATTCATTCGTGCTGCTCAGCAAGGCGGTATGAAAGCTGTTTGTGAAACTGAGCAGTATCGTGAGCGAATACAAGCTAACCCCTCGAATTTACCTCGCCTGATGGCCATGGATCCAAACGAATACATACGTGTCATGGAGCACTGGTTGTCTATTTTCTTGAGGGGGCCACGCAAACCGGTACTTGGAATGGAAGATGATGTGTTGCGCACAATTCGAGTGCCCACCATAGTGGTTCCAGGAAACGACAATACGCACGCTTCAGCCAATGGCATCGCTGCAGCTAATTTAATTCCCAATAGTATTTTGTATAAATTGCCAATCGAGGATCAAGATATCGCCCTACTGCCATTCTCGGACTGGGAACCTCACGAAGAAACATTAGCGATCGTGCTCAGTGAATTCATGAATGAAGTTTTAAACAAGAGTGGCTCTCCTGTTTAAGTCCTATTGAGCCAGCCATTCCTTACCGGATAAGGGCGATTGATAGACTTTTAGTCAAAAGCTGAGTAACTGAATTCATTGGAGAAAATATGAAGAAAATGACCCGTTACGTTTTACCCTTGATCCTCTTTGCGCTGACTGCTGTTGCCAATGCGCAGCCATTCCCGGCTAAGCCCATCAAAATCGTCGTCCCATTTCCAGCCGGTGGAACAGTCGATTTTTTCGCCCGGGTGGTGAGTTCCAAATTGACTGACGCCCTCGGGCAAACAGTTCTTGTAGAGAACAGAGCGGGTGCAGGCGGCAATATTGCGGTTGAGTCTGTCGCGAAAGCCGCTCCGGACGGATACACCCTGTTGATGGGGTCGGAGATCGTTGCCATCAACACGTCGTTGTACACCAAGCTTTCTTATGACCCCGTCAAGGACTTGGCCCCCATCACGCTGGTTGGGACAGTCCCCAACATCTTGATCGTCAACCCGTCCTTGCCTGTCAATTCCGTCAAAGAATTGATCGCACTGGCAGCAAAAACGCCAGGAAAGATATCTTTCGCCTCAACCGGCCAGGGCACGTCGAGCCATCTTTCTTCGGAACTCTTCAAGCTGATGGCCAATGTAGACCTGCTGCACGTCCCCTACAAGGGCGGACCCCCGGCCGTCGCCGACCTGATCGGCGGCCAGGTCAACATGATGTTCATCAACATGCCCACGGGTCTGGCTCACGTGAAGTCAGGAAAGGCTCGGATCCTGGCTGTCAGCACCGCCCGGCGCGTCGCTCAACTGCCCGATGTGCTTACCGTCGACCAAGCAGGGTTGAAGGGCTTCGAGACCGCGGCCTGGTCTGGGCTTTATGCACCGGCGGGGACAAACCCAGAGATCATCGCCCGGCTTAATGCTGAGGTGGTCAAAATTCTCAAGATGCCCAGCGTCAAGGAACAGCTGGCAGGCCAGGGTGCTGAGCCTGTAGGCGATACACCCGAAGAGTTCGGGCGCTTCACACGGGATGAAATTGCCAAGTGGGCAAAGCTGATCAAGATTTCAGGTGCAAAAATTGAGTAATCACTTGCACATCGCGGTGGGCGACTATGACCGCACCAGGCCACTCATTGATGGCTCGGTTGGATTCTCAGGTTTTACCGCCAACGTGATCACGGGTGATCTGGAAGAAATTTTTGCCGAAGCTTTTCACAAAGCCACATTTGATGTCACGGAGCTTTCGTTCAGCAACTATCTGATCGCCTCTTCGCGCGGCCAATGCCCCTACCAGGCCTTGCCTATTTTTCCTTCGCGCTCATTTCGTCACTCTGCCATCTATGTGAGGTCGGGCAGCGGCATTCAGTCGCCCGTCGATCTTCGCGGCAAACGCATTGGCTGTCGTGAGTATTCGAACACTGCCTCGTTGGTCGTCAGGGGTCTGCTAGCTGATGAATACGGCTTTCAGCCGGAGTCAAGCGAGTGGATCGTGGGCGATGTTGATCATGTCGAGCGCACTTCTATCGATGAACGCAATTGGCCTAAGACGGGTTTGCGTATCAAAGGGGTGACCGGCAAGTCATTGGGTGGCATGCTCCTCGACGGAGAGCTTGATGCGCTCATTGCGTACAAGCCGCCAGCCGTTTTTGGCAGAGGCAACAACATGACGCGCCTTTTCCCGGATTGGCGTGCGGTTGAAAAAGACTACTACCGCCGGACCAAGCGTTTCCCGGTCATGCATGTGATGGCCGTACGCAAGGATGTTTTAGCAAGCCATGCTGGGGTGATTGAATCCCTCATGGAAGGGTTTGGTAAAGCCAAGGACCTTGCCCAGGTCCGCTTGTCCACCCATCAGGCCCACCCGGTCATGTTGCCGTGGCTCACTGCGGAGCACGAAGAAACGCAGGCGGTCATGGGCCAGGACTTTTGGTCCTACGGCCTTGCAGAAAATTTAGACATTCTTGACACACAGATTCGCTGGTCTCACGAGCAAGGTCTCATCCCACGTGTCTACAAGAGCGCCGAATTGTTCGCCACTGCTGAGCCTGCGGCCATGCCTGGCTAGCAGTGAATTTGAAAGCTAGGCAAAAAGTTTAATTGACTGCTGACCCGCGCTGCGGCGCTGGCCAATCTGGCGATCAGCGCGCTGATTTTAAGACCCGGATTTGATGCGTTTTTAAAAAGCCCAAGGGACTGTCAAGGACTGGTTTTGGCGGCCAGCTTGATACTTTTTGGCGCTGGCACTGCGGGTGCAACCGTTGCCACTGGCTTGCCCAGCGGTACCAGACCTGCCACGCTGGCACCGCTTGGCAAGAAATTGGTCATTTCAGCCGCGCGGCGCGGCTTGCCAATCGGCGCACCGGCCTGGCCCAGCTTGACGGCGGCCATGTCTTCTTCGCTGGGGTACTGGCCCATCAACATGTAGTCAAAGGCGCGTCGGGCCAGCGGCGCAGCGGCCGCGGAGCCCCAGCCCGCGTTTTCAACAATCACAGCAATCGCAATTTTGGGGTCATCTGCCGGAGCCATAGCAATGTACAGCGAATGGTCGCGCTGCGACTCTTCGAGTTTTGCGCTGTTGTACTTGGTGTTGGCGCTGAGGGCAACCGCCTGGGCCGTACCGGTTTTGCCGCCGCTCAGGTAACCGGCTCCGGCAAACACCCTGGCCGAGGTGCCGCCTTGAGTGACACCCAACAGGGCCTGGCGAATAATGGCCACATGTTCGGGCTTGTAACCCAGGTCAACCGGTGCCGCCAGCGGCAGCTGCTTCATGCTGCGGGTGACCGAGTCTTGCGTGCCGATGACCAGACGCGGCTTGTGCTGAACGCCGTTGTTCACCAAGGCTGCCGTGGCCTGCGCCAGTTGCAGCATGGTGAAGCTGTTGTAGCCCTGGCCGATGCCGATCGAGATGGTTTCCCCGGCGAACCACTTTTTCGCTTCTGCTTTTTTGAAGTACTGCTTCTTCCAGGCCTGGCTGGGCAGGATGCCGCGCACCTCGCCGTTAATGTCGATGCCCGTGATCTGGCCAAAGCCGAGCGGCTTCATGAAATCATGAATCGCGTCGACGCCCATTTCATTGGCCAGAGAGTAAAAGTAAACATTACTCGACTCAACAATCGCGCGGTTCATGTCCATGATGCCGCCCTTTTCATTTTCAGGGCTGCCAAACCGCCTGCCACCAAACATGAAAAATCCAGGGTCATTGATGAGGGTGGTGGCCGCACGTTTGCCGGTGTGCAGCGCCGCCATGGCCATGAAGGGCTTGTAGGTGGAGCCGGGCGGGTAGGTGCCGCGCAGCGCCCGGTTCAGCAGGGGCTTGTCCGTCGATTCATTGAGCTCCTGCCAGCTCTCAGCGTCAATGCCATCTACAAACAGGTTCGGGTCAAAAGTGGGCTTGCTGACAAAGGCCAGCACGTCGCCGGTTTTGGGGTCAATGGCCACCAGCGCGCCGCGCCGGGCGCCAAACATTTCCTCCACCAGGTGCTGCAGCTTGATGTCAATCGACAGCATCACCGTGTCACCCGGTGTGGCCGGGTTGGTGGCCAGCTTGCGCACCGCGCGGCCACCAGCGGATGTTTCGACCTGGTCAACGCCGGTGGTGCCATGCAGTTGCTGCTCAAAGCTTTGCTCCACCCCAAGCTTGCCAATGTAGTCAGTGCCGCGGTAATTGCCCTGGTCATCGCTGTTGTCGATGGCTTCTTTCTCGCTCTGGTTGATGCGGCCTATGTAGCCCACCACATGGCTGCCCAACGGGCCATAGGGGTAGCTGCGAAACAGCCGCGCCTTGATGTCAACACCCGGAAAGCGAAAACGCTGGGCAGAAAATCGCGCCACTTCTTCGTCCGTCAGGCGGGTGCGGATCGGCAGCGATTCGAAGTTTTTGGACTCTTCCCGCAAGCGCTTGAAACGGCGCTTGTCGCGTAACTGAATGTCGATGACAGAACCCAATGCAGCGATGGTCTCGTCCAGATTGTCGACCTTGGACGGCGTGATTTCCAGCGTGTAAGCCGAGTAGTTGGTGGCCAGCACAATGCCGTTGCGGTCCAGTATCAGGCCCCGATTGGGCACGATGGGCACCACCGCCGTGCGGTTGCTTTCGGCCTGCTCATTCAGATCAGCGTAGCGGTAAACCTGCAAATAAACCAGCCGCCCTGCCAGCAATGTAAAAGCGCACAACACCACCAGGCTGGCCATCAGCACACGCCCACGAAAGCGCGACAGGTCAGCTTCAACGTTGCGGAGTTCAGTCATAGTGGCCTGTTCTCGTCTGGGTTGGGTGCTCGACGCTGCGGCACCAGCAGCATGATACTGACCACCGGCCAAAGCAGCGACTCCAGCAGCGGCGCCATCAGCAGCCACCAGCCAGGGAAAGTACCCCCGCTTATCAGTCGAATGATCAGTTCCACCCCGTGCGCCGCCGCAAACAAAGGCAACACCTGCAAGGCCTGCGTGGGCACTGAAAACCACAGCAGGCGGCGGTGAATCATGATGGCAAAAAAGCTCAGTGCGGTGTAGCTCAGCGCGTGCTGGCCGAGCAGCGAGGACTGATGCACGTCCATGCCCAAACCAAACATGAAGGCCAGGCCGATCCCCACCCGCAGCGGCTGGTGCACGTTCCAGAACACCAGCACCAGTGCCATGAAGTCCGGCATCCAGGCGACCCGGCCCAGCGGCAACATGTTCAGCAGCAGCGCGGCAATCAGGCTGGCCCAAATGAACAGCGGATTGGCCGGCAGCAGCAGTTGCTGACCTGAGGGCATCATCATTTGGGCGTTCCTTTTTTGGGCGCCACTGCCGGCTCTGATGTTTGGGGCCTTGCGGGTATCTGCGCCGATACAGGCTTGACCACCATCACATGCCGCGCACCTGTGACCAGCGCCCGCGGCGTGCAGTAAATCTTGGCGAATGCTGATTCGGCGCGGCGTTCAATCTTGCTGATTTGGGCAACTGGCAGCCCCGACGGGTACACGCCATCGACCCCGCTGGTGGTCAGCAAATCGCCTTGCTGCACATCTGAATTGCTGCCCATAAAGCGCAGTTCCAGACCACCGCCCGGCTGTGAGGTGTCGCCGTAGGCCACACTGCGTGCGCCGGTACGCACATTCAGCACCGGGATGGCCAGGTCACGGTCAATCACCAGCGTCACCTCGCTGACCAAGGGATGCACGCGCGTCACCTGGCCCAACACACCCGACTCATCGAGCACCGGAGAGCCGAGCGCCACATCTTGCAGCAGGCCCTTGTCGATGATGATTTTTCGGGTGTAGGGGTCGGCTGCGTCGTACAGCACTTCTGCGGCCATGACCGTTGTGGTCAGCTGCTCGCGCAAGGCCAGGATTTTGCGCAGTCGGCTGTTTTCCTGCATCAGTTGCTCAACCTGCCCGGCCCGCAGTGACTGCAGGGCCAGCCTGCGCGCGGCCTGTTCGCTGCTTGATGTGGCTTGGTCCAGCCCCGAGAAGTAAGCACTGCTGCCGCGCACAAGGCGCACCGGTTGCAAGGCCAGCCACTGTACCGGGTAAAGCACGGTGCTGAGGGCCGAGCGCACCGGCTGCGTGATGCGAAAACGGACATCGGCCACCATCAGGAACAGCGACAGCGCACTGAAAAAAATCAGTTTCGATAATGCTGACGGCCCTTGCTTGAAAAAAGGCGGTGGCGAGCGGTCAAGGGTTCCTAATGGCATGTCTTGCTAACGCTGCGCTGATCGAGAACGGATGCTCTGGCCGGCTTATTCCGATGTAAAGATGGAGCCCAGACGGTCCATGCGCTCCAGCGCCATGCCGCAACCGCGCACCACACAGGTCAGGGGTTCTTCGGCCACCAACACAGGCAGGCCAGTTTCTTCTGCCAGCAGCCGGTCCAAGTCGCGCAGCAAAGCACCGCCACCGGTCAGCATCATGCCTCGGTCAGCAATGTCTGCGCCGAGTTCTGGCGGGGTCTGCTCCAGCGCGTTTTTAACGGCACTGACGATGTTGTTCAGCGGGTCTGTCAGCGCTTCCAGAATTTCGTTGCTGGAAATGGTGAAGCTGCGCGGCACGCCTTCTGACAAGTTGCGGCCTTTGACTTCCATCTCTTTGACTTCAGAGCCAGGAAAAGCCGAACCGATTTTCTTTTTGATGGCTTCAGCCGTCGGCTCGCCAATCAGCATGCCGTAATTGCGTCGGATGTAATTGATGATGGCCTCGTCAAAGCGGTCGCCGCCGACGCGCACGCTGCCTTTGTAGACCATGCCGCCCAACGAGATCACCCCGACCTCAGTCGTGCCGCCACCAATGTCCACCACCATCGAGCCGCTAGCCTCGCTAACTGGCAGGCCTGCACCAATAGCGGCGGCCATCGGCTCTTCGATCAGATACACGTCGCTTGCGCCAGCGCCCAGCGCGCTTTCGCGAATGGCGCGGCGCTCTACTTGGGTGGAGCCGCAAGGCACACAAATGATGATGCGTGGGCTGGGCTTAAAAAAGCTGCGTGGATGCACCATTTTGATGAACTGTTTGAGCATTTGCTCAGTCACCGTGAAGTCGGCAATCACGCCGTCCTTCATCGGCCGAATCGCCTCAATATTACCGGGTACTTTGCCCAGCATGGCCTTGGCTTCGTGGCCCACAGCCTGAATCGTTTTGCGCCCCTGAGGCCCGCCCTCGTGGCGTATGGCCACGACGGATGGCTCGTCAAGCACAATGCCGCGGTCGCGCACATAAATCAGGGTGTTGGCGGTGCCAAGGTCAATGGCCAGGTCGGTGGAAACGTACCGACGGAAAGCTTCAAACATGGTCAAAAGTCCGGTTAGGGCCTGCACACTTTGATGCAAGTGCAAGCGCCTTTTTATGAATTGCGTGTGTGATACCCAAGCCGGACATGCCAGAACCCATTTCAAGCGCTTAAAAACGCCTAAAGGGTGCAACCAGCCTTGATTTCACACCAAAGGTTGGATAATAACGCATCCCCCCTAGGGTAGTCCCGCATTTTCGGGCAATCTTGCTCGACCTGAAGCCTGATTTTTCACCTGTTTTTCTACCTGTTTTTACCCCTCAGACCCCATGGCACTGACAACCCAAGACATCGCAAGAGTCGCCAATCTGGCGCGACTGGAGCTGCGGCCAGACGAAACCGAGCGCGTTCTCGGCCAGCTCAATGGCTTTTTCAAATTGGTAGCCCAGATGGAGGCCGTCAACACCGACGGCGTAGAGCCGCTGGCACACCCGGCGGCCATTTTGGGCGAAGTGGCCCTGCGCCTGAGGGACGACGCACCCAATGAGCCCAACCAGCGCGACATCAGCCAGCGCAGCGCTCCGGCGGTAGAACGTGGCCTGTTTCTTGTGCCTAAAGTGATTGAATAGGTCAACGCCATGAGCACAAACCTTGATTTGCATGACTTGGGTGTCTTTGAACTGGCTGCCAAACTGGCCGCTGGCCAGGTCAGCAGTGTTGAAGTGACGCAGCATTTTTTGAACCGCGTAAAAAGCGAACAGCTGGGCGCGTTTTTGGCGACAGACGCCGATGTGTCATTGGCCCATGCCAAAGCCGCTGATGTGCGGCTGGCTGCGGGCGAACGTACGCCGCTGCTGGGCGTGCCGCTGGCGCACAAAGATGTGTTTGTCACGCGTGACTTTGCGACGACAGCGGGCTCCAACATGTTGGCCAACTACCGCAGCCCGTTTGATGCAACCGTGGTCAGCAAGCTGGCCCAGGCAGGCATGGTGTCCTTGGGCAAGCTCAATTGCGACGAGTTCGCCATGGGCTCGGGTAACGAGAACAGCGCCTACTTTCCCGCCAAAAATCCCTGGGACACCAGCCGCATACCAGGTGGTTCATCGGGCGGCTCGGCAGCTGCCGTGGCAGCGCGCCTGATTCCGGCAGCCACGGGCACCGACACCGGCGGCTCGATTCGCCAGCCTGCATCGCTTACGGGCATCACCGGCATCAAGCCCACCTATGGCCGCTGCTCGCGCTTCGGCATGGTGGCCTTTGCCAGCAGCCTGGACCAGGCCGGGCCGATGGCGCGCAGCGCCCTCGACTGCGCCCTGCTGCTGTCCGCCATGGCCGGTCCAGACCTGGACCGCGACTCCACATCGCTGGACATGCCAGCTGTGGATTACGCTACTGATTTAATAGCTGCCAGCCTCAGTCACCATGGCGATTCAGCCCAAAAACAACCCCTAAAAGGTCTCAAAATCGGTCTGCCAAAGCAGTTTTTTGGTGCCGGATGCGCGCCCGACGTGCTGCTGGCCGTTCGCAGTGCGCTGGCGGAGTACGAAAAGCTGGGCGTCACGCTGGTCGAGGTTGATTTGCCGCTCACCGAGCTGTCGATTCCGGTCTACTACGTCATCGCACCGGCCGAAGCCAGCAGCAACCTGAGCCGTTTTGACGGCGTGCGTTACGGGCACCGAGCTGCCAACTACACCGACCTGACCGACATGTACAAAAAGTCGCGCTCTGAAGGCTTTGGCGATGAAGCCACCCGCCGCATCATGATTGGCGCCTATGTGCTGTCGCACGGCTACTACGACGCCTACTACCTGAAAGCGCAAAAAATCCGCCGCCTGATCGCGCAAGACTTTCAGACCGCGTTTACCCAGTGCGACATCATTGCCGGGCCGGTATCACCCACCGTCGCCTGGAAGATCGGCGATAAAAAAGCCGACCCGGTGGCCAACTATCTGGCCGATATTTACACCCTGTCGTCCAGCCTTGCGGGCTTGCCCGGCATGAGCGTGCCGGCAGGCTTTGGCGAAGGCGGCATGCCAGTGGGCTTGCAGTTGATTGGCAATTACTTCAAAGAGGCGCAGTTGCTGGGCGCTGCGCATCAGTTTCAGATGGCAACCGATTGGCATCTGCGCAAGCCAGAAGGGTCGGTATGAGCACCACAACATCAGGGTTGGTCCAAGGCTACGAAGTCGTCATCGGCTTTGAAACCCATACCCAACTGACCACGCAGTCCAAGCTGTTCAGCCGCGCCTCCACATCGTTTGGCGCCGAACCCAACACCAACGCATCGGCGGTTGACTTTGCGCTGCCCGGCGCGCTGCCGGTGATGAACAAGGGCGCTGTGCAGCGTGCGATCGAGTTTGGTTTGGCGGTCAATGGCCACATCGCCGAAAGCAGTGTGTTTGCGCGCAAAAACTACTTTTACCCCGACCTGCCCAAGGGCTACCAGATCAGCCAGTTTGAGATTCCGGTGGTTCAGGGTGGGGCGGTGGAGTTTTTCCTTGATGGCGAAAAGAAAACCGTCCGGCTGGTACGCGCGCACCTGGAAGAAGATGCGGGCAAGTCGCTGCATGAAGATAAAAACCTGGGTGCCGCGCTCGGACGCGGGGGCATGAGCGGCATTGATCTGAACCGCGCGGGCACGCCGCTGCTGGAGATCGTGACCGAGCCGGACATGCGGTCAACGGCCGAGGCTGTTGCCTACGCCAGAGAACTGCACAAGATCGTGACCTGGATTGGCATTTGCGACGGCAACATGCAAGAAGGCAGCTTCAGGTGCGACGCCAACGTGTCGGTGCGCAAACCGGGCGAACCGCTGGGCACACGGCGCGAGATCAAAAACCTGAACAGTTTCAAGTTCATGCAGCAGGCGATGGACTATGAAGTGCGCTGGCAGATTGAACAGATTGAAGACGGCCACGCGATACAGCAAGCTACCGTGCTGTTTGACCCAGATACGGGCGAAACGCGGGCCATGCGCAGCAAGGAAGATGCGGCGGATTACCGTTACTTTCCGGACCCGGATTTGCCGCCGCTGATGATTGGGCGGGATTGGGTTGAGAAGACGCGGGCCGAAATGTCTGAGTTGCCGCGTGTGATGGCTGAGCGGTTCGTAGCGGACTATGGCTTGCCTGAGTACGATGCCGGCCAGTTGACACAGAGCAAGGCCACCGCAGCTTATTTCGAAGCCGTTGCTGGCGCCAGTCAGCAGCCCAAGCTGGCTAGCAATTGGGTGATGGGGGAGCTGTCAAAACGTCTGAATGCTCAGGATCTGGACATCGAAAAGTCGGCAGTTGCCGCGACTACCCTCGCAGCGATCATCAGTCGCATTTCAGACGGCACCATCTCCAACGCGGGAGCTCGCCAGGTATTTGAGTTGCTTTGGCTCGGTGGTGAACTTGGTCAAGAAGAATTACCAGCTACCTACGTTGACAAAGCCATAGAGGATCTTGGCCTCAAACAAATCAGCGACGCTGGCGAACTCGAAAAAATCATTGACGACGTGCTGGCCGCCAACGCCAAAAACGTCGAAGAAATCCGCGCCGGCAACACCAAAGCCATGAACGCTTTGGTCGGTCAGGCCATGAAGGCGACCAAAGGCAAGGCCAATCCGGCGCAGGTCAATGAGTTGCTGAAGAAGAAAATCGGCTAGTTGGCCGTTTGAGCAGAGAGTAGAAGCGCTCCCAAATCAGGAGCTGCTAGCCTAATAATTCCTTGGCTTTCAGACACTTTTAATAAAATGGCCTTTTCAAGGGTCATCAAGGCTTTTTCAGCGCCGCAGACGCTTGGGCAGTACCTTCCATGCCCCATTGCGGCTTGAGCTTGGCCGCCTCATCGTCAAAACTTTTGTTGATACGGCTTTTCTCGGCATCCTGCTCGTCCATCAGGCGCTTTTGCGCGGCGATGTTGGCGTCGGTTTCGTCCAGCCGCTGACTCAATGCAGGAGGTGCTTTGCCGAGGGTACTTTTGTAAAACGCCAGCTCGCTGACGATGCCCTTGCGGTACTCACCGAGCTCTTGCAGTCTTTTGGCAGCGCCAGCACTGGCTGCAGTGAACTGCTCCAGTGCTTTTGCGCGTTCTTTGTCGTGGCTGGCGCGGTCGGGGTAGCGTGCCATCTGGGCGCGGTCTGTGGCGCTCGGCGGAGGTGCCAGCACGCGCTTGACTGTGCCCGACGGGTTTAACTCTTTCTGCACGCGGTCCATGCACTCGGCAATCGGGCGGTCAGAGGTGAGCTTTCGGCCCTTGTCGTCGACGCATGAATAAATGCCCTGGGCCATCACGCTGCCCGACACCAGGCCCCACAGGACGACGGCCGCTGCAGACTTCAAAGCAGATGTTCCCGCATGATGATGTGACACCCTGACTCCTCAATTGATGCCGTAGCGTTCACGGTAAGCCGACACGGCTTGGTGATGCTCGCCTAGCGAAGCACCCTTTTCAGATGCCAGATAGTCCAGCAAATCGGTCAGGGACGCAATAGCGCTGACCTGCAAACCCAGGGTTTTTGTGACATATTGCACGGCGCTGTAGCTCACATCCACGCCGTTTTCAATCGCTTTTTCCTGGCGGTCAAGCGCAATGGCCACGGCATGCGGCACAGCACCCGCGGCTTTGATGATGGCAATCGACTCGCGCACGGCAGTACCTGCTGACATCACGTCGTCCACAATCAGCACCCGGCCCCGGACGGGCGCGCCCACCAGCGTGCCGCCTTCGCCGTGGTCTTTGGCCTCTTTGCGGTTGTAGGCAAACGACAGGTTGCGGCCCAGGCGGGCCAGCTCAATGCTGACTGCCGCCGCCAGCGGAATGCCCTTGTAGGCGGGCCCAAAAATCATGTCGAACTGCAAGCCGTTTTTTTGTTCTTCGGCCAGCAATTGCCGCGCATAAAATTGCGCTAGGCGGCCCAGTTTGGCGCCATCATCAAACAGCCCCGCGTTGAAAAAATAAGGGCTCATGCGCCCGGCCTTGGTTTTGAACTGCCCGAACTTCAGCACCCCCGATTCAATGGCAAACTGCACGAACTCATGCGCCAGTGAGTTGCCCGAAGTGTTTTGTTGAATCTCTTGCCCCGCCATAGGAGTTGACCCTTGTTTAAATTAACCAGTCTGAACCTGAACGGTATCCGTTCTGCCACCAGCAAGGGCCTGGAGGCTTGGCTGGAAAGTTACCAACCGGATTGTATTTGCGTACAAGAGGTCAAAGCCCAAGCCGCAGACGTGCAGGGCAAGTTTGAAGCGCTGGCTGGGCTGACAGGCTATTTTCATTTTGCCGAGAAAAAGGGCTACTCCGGCGTTGGCATTTATTCAAAGCATGAACCCAGCGATGTGATCGTCGGCTACGGCTCGACAGAATTCGACGCGGAAGGCCGCTACCTTGAGCTGCGCTTTGACAGGCCGAGCCGCAAAAACCTGCCCAAACTGTCCATCATCAGCGCCTACTTTCCAAGTGGCTCGTCTGGCCCCGAGCGGCAAGAAGCCAAGTTTCGTTTTTTGGCTGAGTTTTACCCGCACCTGCTGGCCCTGAAGCAAGAGCGCGACTACGTGCTGTGCGGCGACATCAACATCGCGCATCAGGAAATTGACTTGAAAAACCACAAGGGCAACAAAAAGAACAGCGGCTTTTTGCCTGAAGAGCGTGCGTGGATGACACGACTGCTCAGCGAAGCCGGCAAGGTGGACGTGTATCGCCAGCTGCAACCCAGCACCACTGATGCGGCCTACACCTGGTGGAGCAACCGGGGCCAGGCCTACGCCAACAACGTGGGCTGGCGGCTCGACTACCACCTGGCCACGCCGGCTATGGCGGCACTGGCCAAGACCGAACACATTTACAAAGAGCAGAAGTTTTCTGACCATGCGCCGATGACGGTGAACTACGACTTCTCGCTCTGATCTGGCAACTAGAGGGCAGCTATCGTCGACAAAGAGGGTATTGAGGAGTTCAAACTGGGCGCTCAAAAGCGGAGCTTGGCTAGCGCTCGCCGACTTTTTTGGTGGCAGACTGGCATGTTGCGATTGCGGTCTGTCGCGGCTGAGTCCGAAACCCGATGGATTTTTCCATCGCGGTCATTGAAGGTGTCAGTTCAACTTCGTGATTTGTGTCAAGCTAAATCTCGCAAGCGGACGCTCCGGCCCCTGCAAAGATGCCGAACTCCAGATATTTGCAAAAGGCTTGACGGACATAAGGCTTTGGGGTGGGGTGGTCGCCCTGGCCGTCGAACTGACCTTCACTGGCAAGTTCACACCAAGTCTCAAAATGGTCGGCGGTGACCCATTTTTCGGGCTGATGCCATGCCATACTTATCGATATGTATGCGAACTTTTCACTGTTAGTTGCACTTGGTTTGTGCATGTTGTTGTCATCCTGCTCCACCCAGAGTCTTATCACGCAGGCGATGGCCGATGCCCTTGCAAGTCAGACGCAGTCCAGTGAAGAAGACCTTCAGCTTGCGCGCGAAGCCAGCGCTTTTTATCTGAAGCTATCCGAATCGGTGCTCGAACAGACGCCCGCACACACCGCCTTGGCTACGTCTGTCAGCAGTGGATTCACACAATACGCCTATGCCTTCGTTGCGTTCGAAGCGGAGAAGCTGGAAACACACGATGTCAAGGCCGCCCTGCAACAGCGCCAGCGCGCTGCACGTCTTTACGACCGTGCGAAGCAACACGGCTTGCGAGCCCTGACTTTGCAGCAACCCGGGTTGTTAGCGGCGCTGGCCAGCGACCGTGCCGTGCCGCTTCGCAACGAACAAGTGGGTTTAGCCTATTGGACTGCGGCGGCATGGGTAGCATCGATATCGCTGAGCAAAGATCAACCCGAGCGTGTTGCCGACCTGCCCCAGGCACTTAGACTGGCACAAGCCGCCGATGCATTGGCGCCGTCGCATGATGAAGGTGCGCTTGCCTCTTTGCTTGGCACACTGGAAGCCTCGCGACCAGGCGGCAGCCTCGAACAAGCTGCAGGCTACTTTGCCCGATCCATTCAATCCGGTGCTGGACGAA
>CAMARI010000050.1 GCA_945860515.1 Polaromonas sp. YR568 | reverse complement strand
ACGGTTTCCAGCCAGTCGCGGACAAACTGTTTGTCGTAGCTGGGCGGGTTCAGGCCGGCGGCGAAGGCCGATTGGTAGCCTTCAATCGGCCAGTAGCGGGACGAGTCGGGGGTCAGCACCTCGTCCATCAGGGTCAGCGTGCCGTCTTCGCTCAGGCCAAACTCGAACTTGGTGTCGGCAATGATGATGCCTTTGGTCAGCGCAAAAGCGGCGGCGGTTTGGTAAATCTCGATGCTGATGCGCTTGATTTTTTCAGCCAAGTCAGCGCCCACTACCGCCACGACCTGCTCGTAGCTGATGTTTTCGTCATGCTCGCCCTGCGCTGCCTTGGCTGCGGGGGTAAAGATCGGCTCGGGCAACTTGCTGGCGTTTTGCAGGCCTGCTGGCAGCGCCACGCTGCAAACGGATTGTGTGGCCTGGTATTCGGCCCAGCCGCTGCCGGCCAGGTAGCCGCGCACCACGGCTTCGACCGGAATCGGTTTGAGGCGCTTGACCAGCATGGAGCGCTGGGTGACTTGCGGTAGTTCGGCTTCTAGCACCGCGCTTTCGGGTGCGTCGCCTGTCAAATGGTTGGGGCAAATGTGGCCCAGCTTGGCAAACCAGAACAGCGCCATTTGCGTAAGCAGCGCGCCCTTGCCGGGGATGGGTTCGCCCAAAATCACGTCAAACGCACTGATGCGGTCGCTGGCGACCATCAGCAGCCGGTCTTTGCCGACGACATAGTTGTCGCGGACTTTGCCTCGGGCCAGCAGGGGGAGTGAGGTCAGTGCGGAGGTGTGTAGGGCTTTGGTCATGTCGGGGGTCGCAGCTGGCAGTCGTAAAAATGGCCCGGCCGCTTCAGAACAGCGACCAGGCTTTGAATTGTCGTCAATCTGAAAAGAGAAAACGACCCTTTGCGTCAATGCACCACTTGCGCCAGCTCGCCCTTGGCGTATTTGCCAGCCACTACTTGCAGCGTCTCGCCTTTGATCTTTGCACCCTGGCCTTCGCAACCGAATTGCAGGTAACGCTCTTTGCAAATCGCTTTGGCGGCAGCGGTGGCGGGCTTGAGCCACTCGCGTGCGTCAAATTTACTGGGGTTTTCATGCAAAAACTTGCGCACGGCGGCGGTCATGGCCAGGCGGATGTCGGTGTCGATGTTGATTTTGCGGACGCCAAATTTGATGGCTTTTTGAATCTCTTCGACCGGCACGCCGTAGGTTTCTTTCATGTCGCCGCCGTATTCACGGATGATGGCCAGCAGGTCTTGCGGCACGCTGGACGAGCCGTGCATGACCAGATGCGTATTGGGGATGCGGCGGTTGATTTCTTGAATGCGGCCAATCGCCAGAATGTCGCCGGTGGGCTTGCGGGTGAACTTGTAGGCGCCGTGGCTGGTGCCGATGGCAATGGCCAGGGCGTCAATTTGGGTGCGCTTTACAAAGTCTGCCGCTTGCTCGGGGTCGGTCAGCAGCTGGTCCATGGTCATGGTGGCGTCGGTGCCGTGGCCGTCTTCCTTGTCGCCCTTCATGGTTTCCAGGCTGCCCAGGCAACCCAGCTCGCCTTCAACCGTGATGCCCTTGATGTGGGCCATGTCCACCACCTTGCGGGTCACGTCCACGTTGTAGTCGTAGTCCGCAATGGTTTTGCCGTCGGCCATCAAGCTGCCGTCCATCATCACCGAGCTGAAGCCCAGGTTGATCGCGCCCTGGCACACATCAGGGCTTTGGCCGTGGTCTTGGTGCATGACCAGCGGAATGTGCGGGTAGGCTTCAATCGCGGCGGCGATCAGGTGCTTGATGAACGACTCGCCAGCGTACTTGCGGGCGCCTGCGCTGGCTTGCAAAATCACTGGCGCACCGACCTCGTCGGCGGCTTGCATCACGGCTTGCACCTGCTCCAGGTTGTTGACGTTGAAAGCTGGAATGCCGTAGGTGTTGACTGCCGCATGGTCCAGCAGCTCGCGCATTGATACGAGTGCCATGGTGAAATCCCGAAAATGTTGGGTTTGGAAAGACTTGACAACGATTCTGGGCCTCGTCACTGCCCCGTCACTCAAGTGATGACTCAAGCCGAGGATTCTACCGTTTAGCCTGAGTTGCCTGAACAAACGCCGTCACCCGCTCCAGCACGGGGGCGCGGCTTCTGAACACTGATGCAAGGGCGGCCACGATCGTGACGTGGTTGACGGTGTCGTACAGCTCTGACTCGACGCGCACACCGCTGCTTTTCAGGCGCTGTGCCATGCCCAGCGTGCTGCGCTGGGAGTTGACCACACTGTCGTGTTCAGGGGCCAGCAGCAGTGCAGGCGGCGATGCGCTGGACGCGTGAAACAGTGGCTGACTGTCGGGCGGCGTGTTGGGCCATTCAAAAGCGACTTGCATCAGGCGGTCGGTAATCGGCATAAAGTCATAGGGCCCCGCCAGGCCTATCCAGCCGGCCAGTCTGGCAGGGCTCAGGCGAACTGCGCCCAGCCAGCGTTTGTCGAGCGCCAGCATGGCTGAGTTGTAAGCCCCTGCGCTGTGGCCCATGACAAAAATACGTGAAGGGTCAGCGCCGTATTTTTGCGCGTTGTCTACCGCCCAGCGCATGGCCAGCGCACTGTCTTGCAAAAACACCGGGTAGCGCACATCAGGGCTCAGCCGGTAGTCCGCGACGATCGTGACAATGCCGCGCGAGGCCAGTGCTTCGCCAACAAAGCGGTAATCAGCCCGGTTGCCCGACGACCAGCTGCCGCCATAAAAGAAAAGCACCAAAGGCGCACCGCCAGCGCCCAGCGCCTTGTCGGCCACCGGCTGCGGGGGCAGATACACGTCGAGCTTTTGGCGCGGCTGGTCGCCGTAAGGCAAGCTGGCGATGTTGCGATACGTATCAATGGGCACAGTGGCATTGAGCACGTCCACAGCGGAACAGGCTGTCAGCAGAGCAGGCAGCATGGCGCCGATGGCGTAAATCAGTGAGCGTCTGCGCAATGTTGAATTCAAAAGATGCATGCTCGTCTTCAATATACGCACCTATTCCTTGATTAGATTCAGTTAAGGGCCGGGCATGCTGTCAGACAAAGCATGAAGCATTGGCTATTTTCAAGCAGGGGCCGCGGGACTGGCTTTGCCAGACCGCAGGCGCAGCGGCCCCCTCGGGGGGCAGGGAGTTACACGTAGTGAACGACCGTGGGGGCTATTTACGGCACCATACAGATTTTCAGCATATTGGTGCCGCCCGGCGCGCCCATCGGCTCGCCACAGGTGATGGCATAAACATCGCCGCTTTGCACAATTTTGCGGTCCAGCAAGTGCCGCTCGGCCTGGTTCAGTGCGGTGTCACGGTCGGCGCTGGTGTCCATCAGCAGCGGCCGTACATTGCGGAACAGCGTCATCTTGCGCTGGGTACTGACGCGCGGCGTGAGGGCATAAATCGGCACACGAATGTCGTGGCGGCTCATCCACAGCGCGGTCGAGCCGCTGTCGGTCATGGCCACAATCGCCTTGGCACCTAAGTGGCTGGCAGTGAACAGCGCGCCCATGGCAATTGACTGGTCAATGCGGGCAAATTGCTTGCCGGTAAAGTCGGCGTCAATTTCTTTGTACTCGGCTTTTTCAGCCTCCAGGCAAATGTTAGCCATCTCGACAATCGTTTCCAGAGGGAATTTGCCTGCGGCGGTCTCCGCGCTGAGCATCACCGCGTCGGTGCCGTCCAGCACGGCGTTGGCCACGTCGCTGACTTCGGCACGCGTGGGCACCGGGTTCAAGATCATGCTTTCCATCATTTGCGTGGCGGTGATCACCACCTTGTCTTGGGCGCGCGCCATTTTGATCATGCGCTTTTGCAGGGCTGGCACGGCCGCGTTGCCGACCTCCACCGCCAGGTCGCCGCGCGCCACCATGATGCCGTCGCTGACGCGAAGAATTTCGGCCAGGTTCGGAATCGCCTCGGCCCGCTCAATTTTGGCAATCAACCCGGGCTTGTGTTTGTACTGCGCGGCAGCCACGTTGCAGAGCTGGCGTGCCATTTCCATGTCAGTGGCGTTCTTTGGAAAGCTCACCGCCACATAATCGGCCTGAAAGCTCATCGCGGTTTTGATGTCTTCCATGTCCTTGGCCGTCAGCGCGGGGGCGGTCAGGCCGCCACCTTGCTTGTTGATGCCCTTGTTATTTGACAGCTCGCCGCCGAGCTTGACGGTGGTGTGCACCGCCTCGCCGATCACGCGGTCTACCGTCAGCACAATCAGCCCGTCGTTCAGCAGCAGCACATCGCCAGCTTTGACATCGCGCGGCAATTCTTTGTAGTCCAGCCCTACGCCCTTGATGTCGCCCAGCTCGGTACGTGAGGCATCGAGCTCAAACTTTTCGCCTGGCACCAGTTGGACCTTGCCATCGGCAAACTTGCCAACGCGGATCTTCGGGCCTTGCAGGTCGGCCATGATGGCCACTTCGCGCCCTGCCTTGACAGCGGCCTCACGCACCAGAGCCGCCAGATCGATATGGTCCTGCGCCTTGCCGTGGCTGAAGTTCAGCCGCACCACATTGACACCCGCAGTGATCATGGCCTCCAGCATGGCAGGCGTGTTGGACGCAGGGCCCAAAGTGGCAACGATTTTGGTGGCGCGACGTGGCATGCTTGACTCCATGTGGTTTAGGTTCTTATTCTCACATGGTTATAGGGCTTCAGTTACCAGCCGCTCCCGAAACATGAGCGCCTGGATTTAGCCCGCAGCCCGGTTTTGCAAAACCTCAAACGCGGGCAGTATCTTGCCTTCCAGCACTTCCAGAAAGGCGCCACCACCAGTCGAGATGTAGTCAACCTGCTTTTCAATGCCGTACTTGGCAATCGCAGCCACCGTGTCGCCGCCGCCTGCGATAGAAAATGCACTGCTTGCAGCGATGGCTTTGGCAATGCCTTCGGTGCCGTGCGAGAAGGCTTCAAACTCAAACACGCCGACCGGGCCGTTCCAGACGATGGTGCCTGCGGCCATCAGCTGGGCCACCAGAATGGCGGTGGTTTTGGGGCCGATGTCGAGGATCAAGTCGTCGTCTGCCACCTCGCTGGCGGCTTTGATGGTGGCGAGCGCATCTGCCGCAAAAGACTTGGCGGTGACGACATCCACCGGAATGGGTACGGCGGCTCCACGCGCTTTCATCGCCTCAATCACGGCCACCGCTTCGGGCAGCAAATCTTTTTCAGCAAGGCTTTTGCCGATGCTCAGGCCAGCAGCCAGCATGAAGGTGTTGGCAATGCCGCCGCCCACGATCAACTGGTCCACATTGGCGGCGAGCGCCTTCAAAATCGTCAGCTTGGTGGACACCTTGCTGCCCGCCACAATCGCCACCAGTGGGCGGCGCGGGTTGGTCAGGGCTGTGGATATGGCGTCCATCTCGGCCGCGAGCAGCGGCCCGGCGCAGGCGACCTTGGCGTACTGGGCAATGCCATAGGTCGATGCCTCAGCGCGATGCGCGGTACCAAAAGCGTCGTGCACAAACACATCGCACAGCGCCGCCATTTGGCGGGCCAGCGCTTGGTTGTTTTGCTTTTCACCGACGCTGACGCGGCAGTTCTCCAGCATCACCAGCTGGCCCGGCTGAACCGCCACGCCATCGACCCAGTTGGCGAGCAGCGGCACATCGCGGCCCATCAACTCGCCCAGGCGCTTGGCCACGGGCGCAAGTGAATCGGCTGCTGTGAATTGTCCTTCGCTTGGGCGACCCAGGTGCGAGGTAACCATGACGGCAGCGCCTGAATCAAGCGCGAGTTGAAGGCATGCCATGGACGCACGGATACGCGTGTCTTCGGTGATCTGGCCGTCAGCGTCTTGCGGCACATTGAGGTCAGCGCGGATGAAAACACGCTGGCCCTTGATTCGGCCCTGCGCACACAAGTCTGTAAAGCGAATGAAGTTCATGGGGGCTGATTGTAAAAGCCACCACCGAGGCCCCAGCTACCAGCCGAGACCAATATGCAAAGGCAAGTAAACAACCATACCCGCCACGATCGTGCCAAACATGCCGCGCCGCCAATAAAACCAGGCCAGCCCCACCGCGACGGCATACAGACGGGCATCTTTGTAGGTGCTGATGAACTGCCCCTGGGTCATCACCAGCTCGGGCACGATCTCCGCGGCCAATGCGGCGATGGGGGCGTAATGCAGGCCGCGCTCGGCCCACACAGGCAGCGTCCATGTCTTGCTGGAGATAAAGAAAAAACCACGGGTGACCACTGTCACCAGCGCCATGCAGACGATGGTGGTGACGGTCCACCAGTCGGTGGTGGCCAGCGGGTTCATGGCGTGACACCTGCTGGCGCTTGCGGCTTTTTGGGTTTTTCAAGCAGCATGCAAATGGCCACCGCCGCCGCGATGGCCACCAAAATATTGAGCTTGAGCGGCAAGGCGAACACGGCAACCGCCGCCGCGCCCGCCACACCGGCAGACACCGCCCGCAGCCGGTCGGTGATGAGCGAACACAGCACACCCAGCAGCGCCAATAAGCCGGCAAAACTCAAACCCCAGGCGGGTGGAATCGCATTGGCCAGCGCAATGCCCAGCAGGCCGGGAATTGTCCAGCTGAGCCAGTTGACCGCGCTGTTGCCCGCCCAATACGCGTCTTGCGCCTGACGCACCACGGCATCATGTGACGGTTGCGGATAACGCCGGGTGAACAGGACATAACTTAAATCAGCCGTGAAGTAGCCGCTGAGCATGCGCCGCCACAGCGGCAGGTGCATGGTGTAAGGCCGCAGGTGCGCGCTGAACACCACAAAGCGCAGGTTGACGCAAAACGCAGTGGCCAGAATCACCCACATGGGTGCGCCAGCCGCTATCAAAGGAAGGGCGGCCAACTGCGAGCTGCCGGCAAAAACCGTCAGGCCCATCAGCAGCGCTTCGGGCAAACTCAGGCCCGACTTGACCATCGCCACACCGGTCATCAGCCCCCAAGAGGCAATGCCTGGCGCCACGGACGACATGTCGCGCACACCGCGCCGAAACTCGGGATGTTGAAAAAGTGTCGTCATGCTGGCAGGTTGCCGAACAGCATGCCGGGCTGCACATCGAAGCCGCGCAAAAAATCAGCCACAGGCAATGACTTGCCACCGGCCTTTTGCAATCGCGTGATGCGCAGCAGCCCATCGCCAGTGACCACGTCAATGCCGCCATTTTGGACATCAAATATGGCTCCAGCCTCCGCAAAATTTTGGCTAGTAGCTCCTAATATATGAGCATCTTGCAGCTTGATGACCTCACCATTCAACACGCTGCTGGCACCCGGAAAAGGGTTAAAGGCGCGGATACGGCGTTCAATCACGGCGGCGCATTGGGTCCAGTCAATCGACGCTTCGTGCTTTTCAATCTTGTGGGCGTAGGTGATGCCTTCAGCCGCTTGCTTGACTGGCCTGAAGCCGCCACACGCTGCGATCTCAAGGGCTTCAACCACCAGACGCCCGCCCAGTGCGGCCAGTTTGTTATGCAGGGTTGGGGTGGTGTCATGCGGTGCAATGTTTTGTTTTTCTACCAGCAACATGTCGCCCGTGTCCAGCCCGGCGTCCATCTGCATGATGGTGATGCCTGTGACGGCATCGCCCGCCTCAATGGCACGGTGAATTGGCGCTGCACCGCGCCAGCGGGGCAACAGCGATGCGTGAATATTAAGACAACCGAGTTTCTTGGCCCCCACGCTTTTGGCTTCGCCGCTCTTCGAGAAGGCTTCGTCTAATACGCTGCCCCCCGAGGGGGCTAATTTTCCTAGGGGCGGCCCGTCGGAAAATTCCGAGCACATCGTATCCAGCACCCACTGCGGCAATATCAGCCCGTAGGCCGCCACCACCATCACGTCGGCCTGGGCAGCATCAATCGCACTTTTGGCGGCCTGCGCGTCGTCGGGGTACTTGCCGTCCAGGCGCAAGCTGCGTGGCTGGGCAACCGGGATGTTGCGCTCCTGGGCCCACTGCTTGACGGGAGAAGCTTGCAGTTTCAAGCCGCGCCCGGCGGGCCGGTCGGGCTGGGTCAGCACCAGGGCGATGTCAACACCAGCGGCGTGCAGTTTTTCGAGGGCCACACGGGCAAACTCGGGGGTTCCCGCAAAAATAACACGCATCAATCGCCCATCAATCGGATTTAAGCTGCTTGATCATTTTGGTCTTGATGCGGTTGCGCTTGAGCGGCGACAAATACTCGACAAACACCTTGCCGATCAAATGGTCCATCTCATGCTGGATACACACCGACAACAGACCATCGGCCGCGTGGGTGTGGGTTTTGCCGTCGAGGCCAAGCGCCTCTACTTTGACAGCCAGCGCGCGCTCCACACCGTCGTAAATACCGGGCACCGACAGGCAGCCTTCTTCATTGACCTTTTTCTCGTCGCTGGCCCAGGTGATGGTGGGGTTGATCAACACCAGCGGCTGGTCGCGCGCTTCGCTGACGTCGATCACGATCACACGCTCATGCACGTTGACCTGCGTGGCGGCCAAGCCGATGCCTTCGGCGGCGTACATGGATTCGAGCATGTCGTCCACCAGCGTTTGCAGGCGTTTATCGACCACGGCAACGGGTTTGGCCACCGTATGCAGGCGCGGGTCAGGGTAACGGAGGATGGTCAGTTGTGTCATGAGGAGCAAATGAGTTGTGACTATTTTCGCAAATTTTCAATTCTTTTAAGCAGACAAGGCATTGGGTCGCTGGATTTTCGTTGCTTGATCAATGGCTTAGGTACAAAATCTGTGGTGATTTCTTAAGTTCATGCCTCCTCAAAAATTTTCAACATGCACAATCATTTTGGTAAATTCTCTCGTCTGTTCATGGCGCTCGCGGCCTTGGGCTTGGGCTACGCCGCTCACGCCCAGAATTTCCCCATCACCAGCGGCCAAAAAGCCACGGCCAGCCAGGTGGCAAACACCGGTGTAGCGCTGTCAGACCTGGCGCCCAATGCTCCTGAGAGTTACACCGTCAAAAGTGGCGACACCTTTTGGGCCATTTCAGGTCTGTTTTTGAACACGCCATGGCGCTGGCCTGAGCTGTGGGGCATGAATTTGCAGGACATCAAAAACCCACATCGCATATACCCCGGTCAGCAACTGGTGCTAGACAAAACCAATGGACGCGCCACATTGCGCGCCCGGCAGGCCACCGCCTTTGACAGCCCGCCAACCGAGTCTGTGCGGCTGTCGCCCCGCACCCGCGTTGAATCGCTGGCCGATACATCGATTCCAGCACTGGCGTCACGCATGATCGAACCCTTTTTGGCAGAGCCCATGATCGTTGACGCGCAGGCCTTTGCTGTGGCCCCGCGAATCGTAGCCGCGCAAGAAGGCCGCGTGCTGCTCAGCCGAGGTGACCGGGCTTATGCCCGCGGTGACTACAGCAGCAACACCGCAGGCAAGCCGCTGAGCGACGCCAAAGGCCAGCCCGTTGGCTACCGCGTCTTTCGTAACACCACGCCTTTGAAAGACCCGACCACTGGCGCCATCCTTGGCTATGAAGCGCAGTTTGTTGGCAGGGCAGAACTGGTGCGCGGCGAGTCGGTGCAGCAAGTGCTGAACAAAGACGGAAAAACCACCACCGAGATCGTACCGGCGACGATTGACATCGTGGCGGCCAAGGAAGAAATGCGCGTCGGTGACCGGCTGGTGGCCGAACCTGAGCGCAGCTCACAAAGCTACGTACCGCGGGCACCTGCGGTTCCCGTCGCGGGTCAAATTGTGTCGGTTTACGGCAGTGCCGTACGTTTTGCGTCAGCAAACGAAGTAGTCGTGATCAACCGGGGCAGCAAGGACGGCATGGAGAGCGGCCACGTGATGGCCATTTTGAAAGATGGCGAACGCCTGACCGACCGCACCGACAGCGCCACCACCGCCATCAAGCTGCCCAACGAGCGCAATGGTTTGCTGATGGTGTTTCGCACCTTTGACAACCTGTCTTACGCGCTGGTGCTGCAAATCACCGATGGCGTCAAAGTTGGCGACCGCATCGCTAACCCCAACTAAGCTCAATTAAACCGGTCACAAGCCAGGCACTAGCTTTGGAGCGCGCTGAACTCAAAGCCTGGTTGCGCCTGACCCTGAGCCCGGGCGTCGGCAATAACACGGCACGCAAATTACTTGCCGCTTTCGGGTCGGCTGAGGCTGTGTTCGGGCAAAGCACAGCCGCGTTGCGCCAACTGGGCAGCGACAAACTGGTCAGCGCCATTACCACTGAGCCAGCCAAGCTGGCCGATCTGCTGCAAGCCACGGTTGACTGGCTGGCAGGTGCAGACAACCGCGCCGTTGCACCGATTGGCAGTGCGCACTACCCGGCAGCCTTGCTCCAGATTGAAGACCCGCCGCTGGTGCTTTACATGATGGGAAGCCCTATCAATCATGCACCGAGCGCTACTTATAACATAGCATGTAATCTCGCCATCGTTGGCAGCCGCAACCCCACGCCGCAAGGTGAACAAAACGCCCGGCAGTTTGCCAAAGCCTTTGCCGAGCAGGGCTTGTGCATTGTGTCTGGCATGGCGCTGGGGGTCGATGGCGCGGCGCATGACGGCGCCTTGCTGGGCAGCGCAAGTCGTGAAGGCTGCGCGACCATTGCCGTGGTCGGCACCGGCCTGGACCGCGTCTATCCCAAAAAACATTTGGCGCTAGCGCATCGCATTGCAGCCAACGGCTTGATCATCAGCGAATTCCCTGTAGGCACGCCACCCCTGACCGCCAACTTTCCCAAGCGCAACCGCATCATTTCGGGCTTGTCAGTGGGTACGCTGGTGGTTGAAGCCGCGCTCAAATCAGGCTCGCTCATCACAGCACGCATGGCCGTTGAACAAGGCAAAGAGGTGTTTGCTATTCCCGGCTCCATTCACTCGCCGCAGTCGCGCGGCTGCCATTATTTGATCAAGCAGGGCGCCAAGTTGGTGGAGACAGCACTGGACGTGATGGAGGAACTGAACATTCCTTTGCCGGCTAGCATGCTCTTGCCGGACGATGGCGACGACGAGGCACCCGAGGGCGACTCGTCATTCCTGTCGGCCCTGGGCTTTGACATTGTCAGCCTGGACGCCATTCAGGCCCGCACCGGCCTGCCTACGCCCGAGTTGCAAGCCAGGCTGCTTGAGCTTGAGCTCGATGGCCTGCTTATGCGGCTGCCTGGTGGGCTGTTTCAGCGGATGTCGACAGGCTGAAGTCCTTCATCAGCCCGGCCCACTGCAAGCGCGCGGTTTTGACGTTGCGCTCTTTGACATGGCCAAAGCCTTTGATGAGTTCCGGGATGCGCGCCACATCAACAGCCAGCGCATGGTTGCTGGCGTTCAGGGTGTTGAGCAGCGTGTCAATGGAGGCCTTGTAGTCAACGATCAGCGCCCGCTCCATCTGGCGCTCTTGAGTTTTGCCAAACACATCAAGCGCCGTACCACGCAAGCCTTTGAACTTGGCCAACACCTTGAAAGCCGTCAGCATCCAGGGTCCGAACTTTTGCTTTTGCAACTCGCCCTTCTCGTTTTTCTTCGAAATCATCGGTGGCGCCAGGTTGTAGTTGATTTTGAAATCGCCTTCAAACATGGCGTTGACTTTGGTTAAAAACGCTGTGTCGGTGTGCAGGCGCGCGACTTCGTATTCGTCTTTGTAGGCCATCAGTTTGAACAGGTAGCGGGCCACGTTTTGCGCAAGCAGGGTTTTACCCAGACCTGACTCGGCGCGCTCGACCTTGCGCACAAATGCTTCGTATGTTTTGGCATAGTCGGCGTTTTGGTAAGCGGTTAAAAATTCAACCCGCTTGGCCACCAAGGCATCGACGCTGCCACTTGCCTGCCGGGATTCAGGCATTGCAATCACTTGTGCCGGAGCAAACAACTTCTCAACCGATGGCAAGTCATGCGCCGCGCGGCGTCCCCAGGCAAAGGCGGCTTTGTTGTTGTCCACCGCCACTGCGTTGAGTTCGATGGCGCGAATCAGTGAATCGAGGCTCAGCGGTATCCAGCCTTTTTGCCACGCATAGCCCAGCAGCATCGGGTTGGTATAGATGCTGTCGCCCATCAGCTTGGTGGCGGCCAGGTCGGCATTGAAGATACCAAGCTTGTCTGCACCCACGGCTTTTGAGATTTCTGCCTGGCAAGCGCTACCGGGATTGGTCCACGCGCCGTTCTGCACAAACGATGCCGTCGGCGCGCTGTGGGCATTGAGCACCACATGCGTTCTGCCGGTCTGCATGCGCAGCATGGTTTCCTTGTTGGCCGCCACGATGGGGTCGCAACCGATGATCAGGTCTGCACCGGCGGTGCCGACCCGCGTCGTGCAAATATCACCCGGCGCGTTGGCAATCAGCACATGGCTCCAGGTGCTGCCACCTTTTTGCGCCAGGCCCGCCGCGTCTTGCGTGACGATGCCCTTGCCTTCAATGTGCGCAGCCATGCCCAGCAGTTGGCCGATGGTGATGACACCGGTGCCGCCCACGCCAGCCACCACGGCGCCCCAGACTTGCGATGTGAGCAGCTGATTGATGGCAGGCGCTGGCAGCTCGCCCAAGGCGTGAGGGTTCAGCGTGTTATCTGCCTTGCTTTTTTTCTTCAGCTGCCCGCCTTCAACCGTGAGGAAGCTCGGGCAAAAACCTTTGACGCAAGAGATGTCTTTGTTGCAGGTGCTCTGGTTGATTTGCCGCTTGCGGCCAAACTCGGTCTCCAGCGGCTCCACGCTCATGCAGTTGGACTGGACGCCGCAGTCGCCGCAGCCTTCACAGACCAGTTCGTTAATCACCACGCGCTTGGCCGGGTCGACCATCGTGCCGCGCTTTCTGCGGCGGCGCTTTTCAGTCGCGCAGGTCTGGTCGTAAATGATGACGCTTGTGCCTTTGATCTCGCGCAGCTGCTTTTGCAGCGCATCGAGTTCATCACGGTGGTGCACCGTCACGCCTTGCGCCAGTGCTACGCCGTCATATTTTTCAGGCTCGTCGGTCACGACAATGGTTTTGACTGCGCCTTCAGCCAGCATCGACTGGGAGATCTGCCCTACAGAGTGGCCTTCGGGTCGCTCGCCAATTTGCTGGCCGCCCGTCATCGCTACCGCGTCGTTGTACAAAATTTTGTAGGTGATGTTCACGCCTGCGGCAATTGACTGGCGAATCGCCAGCAAGCCGCTGTGAAAATAGGTGCCGTCTCCCACATTGGCAAACACGTGCGTGTCGTGGGTGAAAGGCTGCTGGCCCACCCAGGGCACGCCCTCGCCGCCCATTTGGGTAAAGCCCATGGTTGACCGGTCCATCCACAGCGCCATGTAGTGGCAGCCAATACCGGCCATGGCGCGCGAGCCTTCAGGGACTTTGGTGGATGTGTTGTGCGGGCAACCCGAGCAAAACCACGGCGTGCGTTCGCTGTCGACCGTCAGCACCGTGAGCGATTTTTCTTTCGCCTCCAGCACCGCGAGGCGGGCGTCAATGCGGGCTGTCATGTCGGCGTCCAAACCGAGCTTTTTAACCCGTTGGGCAATCGCTTTGGCAATCAGTGCAGGCGACAAATCAGCATTGGCACGCAGCAGCGTGTTGGCCGATGGGTTGGGCATGCTCCACTCGCCGCCACCGTGTTGGCCAGCGTCACCAAACTTGCCCACAATGTTGGGCCGCACATCAGCTCGCCAGTTGTACAGCTCTTCTTTGAGCTGGTATTCAATCACTTGGCGCTTTTCTTCGATCACCAAAATTTCTTGCAGGCCGGTGGCAAATTCACGCGTCAGCTGCGCTTCTAGCGGCCACACCACGCCCACCTTGTGCAACCGGATGCCGAGCTGCTGACAAGCGGTATCGTCCAAACCCAAATCCATCAGCGCCTGGCGCGTGTCGTTGTAGGCCTTGCCGCTGGCGATCATGCCAAACCGGTCCTGCTTGCTTTCAATCGCGTTGTAGTTCAGCCGGTTGGCGCGGATGTAGGCCAGTGCGGCATACCATTTGGTGTCAAACAGCCGCTCTTCTTGCGCCAGCGGCGCGTCGGGCCAGCGAATATGCACGCCACCCGGTGGCATGGCAAAGTCGGTGGGGATGTTGATGTGCACCCGCTCCGGGTCAATCATCGCGCTGGCGGACGATTCAACAATTTCCTGAATCGTCTTCATGGCCGCCCACACGCCTGAGTAACGGCTCAGCGCAATTGCGTGCAGGCCCAGATCCAGAATCTCTTGTACGCTGGCCGGAAAAAACACCGGTAGCCCGCAGGCCTTGAAAATATGGTCGCTCTGATGCGCAGCGGTTGAGCTTTTTGAAATGTGGTCGTCGCCTGCAATCGCTAACGCCCCGCCCCAAGGCGTGGTGCCGGCCATATTGGCGTGCTTGAAGACATCCGACGTGCGGTCAACCCCAGGCCCCTTGCCGTACCAGATACCAAACACACCATCAAACTTATTGCTGCCCGGTGGCGCGAAGCCCAGTTGCTGCGTGCCCCACACGGCGGTGGCGGCCAGCTCTTCATTCACACCAGGCTGAAACACGATGTTGCGCGCCTTCAGGTATTTGGCGGCCTTCCACAAGGCCTGGTCATAACCACCCAGGGGCGAGCCACGGTAGCCCGAGATAAAGCCCGCTGTGTTTTTGCCTTGCAGCTTGTCACGCAGCTGCTGCAACATGGGCAGCTTGACCAAGGCTTGCACGCCGCTCATGAAAGCGTGGCCGTAGTCCAAGCTGTATTTGTCATCCAAAGTGACCGTTTCCAGTGCTTTGCGAATGTTGTCAGGCAGCGGGGCGTTCATGGTTCTTGTCTCCGGGAAGAGCTGTTTTGACTTAAGCAAAGTGTATGCCTATTACGCGGATAAATCATTGCGTGATTGGTCTGTTTTAGCCACTGAAAAGCAAGAATCTTGCTGCAAAATACAGTTTATGGAAACACTCGATAAGTTTGACGTCGCTATTTTGGTACAACTGCAAACCGATGCACGCCAAACCAATGCCGAGCTGGCCTCGCGGGTCGGCCTGTCTGCCGCGCCCTGCTGGCGACGCGTGCGCGCACTTGAAGAGGCCGGCTTCATCACCGGTTACCGGGCTGAGATCAATCGCCACAAAATCGGCCTGGGCGTACTGGCCTTTGTACGGCTGGATGCCGACCGCAACAGCGCAGACGCTACGGGCCGGCTCGAAGAAGCGATCAAACAAATGCCGGAAGTCGTGGCCTGCCACTACATCAGCGGCACCGGCACCTTTGAGATGCAAGTGGTGGCCCAAGACCTGGAAACCTTCAGCCAGTTCGCCCTGAAAAAACTCATGAGCCTGCCGCACGTGAAAGACATTCACACCAGCTTTTCGCTGGGGGAAGTCAAGGCGAGCAGCGCGCTTCCACTGGGGCATTTGGGTCGACCTGCTCACTAGATACTCAAGATAACGCTTTGAGCGATTGAATTCGATGCCTCTCGAATCACGCCAATGCTTGCTTCCCCGAGTTTGTTCAGCACCCCACTGTTGAGAAAGTTTTAACGCCTTTTAGGGATAGGGTGTCGTTTCAATTTCACAAATCCGTCATCTTGTTTCGAGAGGCTACGGGTGCTATTTCGCACTTATCCTTGGAATCAAAATTGACACAAGACATCAATCTCGCCGCAACTGACTTTGTAGATCCGGATGACCGCGACAACAACACCAGCGGCAATCCCCACCTTAATGACGTGTTGGCGCTGCGTATGCACCGCCGGCATGTACTCAAAGGCGGCGTTGGCGCCATGACCATGGCTGGCCTCGGCACGCTCGGCCTGACCGCTTGCGGTGGCGGATCAGATTCCCCAGCTGCTACACCTGGCCCTGCGCTGAACTTTTCAGCTGTTGCCAGGGCCACCACAGATCGCGTTACTGTGCCCGCTGGTTACACCGCCACCGTCATTTTTGCCACAGGCGACTCCCTCAGCAACAGCGTGTCTGACTATAAAAATGACGGCACCGACGGTAACTGCATTTTATGGATTGAGACCGACGACAACACCTTCACCGACCAGTCCAATGCCATGCTGCTGGCTGCTGTGCCCGGGGCAACCGGCGACGCCGGTGCGCGCACCGTGGTGAACTTGTCAGACGGAAGCCCTGCATCCGCTGTCAATTCGGCTGCTGCCACCACCAAATCAGTGGTGACGTATGCTGGCAAGCCGATGAATGACACCATCTTCAAGCGCTTTTTGACGGCGCCAACCGGCGCTGAGGTCACTGGCGTGACGGAGTCACCAGATGGCACAGCCTTGTTCGTCAACATTCAGCACCCTGGCGAGAACACCACCGCTTCTCAATTTACCACTGGTATTTTCGAGAGCAACTGGCCTGCGAACGGCGGCGGTGTTGCTGCCTACGGCGCGGGCGGCGCCTCTGGCAGGCCGCGTTCGGCAACCGTCATGATTACTAAAAACGATGGTGGCATCATTGGTTTGTGATTGAATAGATAGATTGTTCGTCGCACAAAATGCGACAACCGTAGAAAAAGGGAGACAAGCGAAGGCTTGGCTCCCTTTTTTGCTCTGAATGGTCAAGGTATTTCCATTCATGCGGTACGGAGCTGATGGCATCAGCCGATCCACAAGCCAAAATCTCTAGAGGCACACCATGCCATGAAAAAATCACCAAGATACCGGTTTTTTTGTGTTCGGACTTATGCTGAATGGGACCGGAGCTCCGTCGCAAAGCGCACTGTAATGCGGGTGCCTGGCGAGTGCGGGTGGCCAGGCAGCAGTGCGTGTTCAATGCTAACGTTGGCATCATGCTGGTTGGCAATTTCAAGCACGATCGCCAAGCCCAGGCCCGAGCCATCGACGTTGGTGCCCAGCGCTCGATAAAACGGCTGAAAGACCAGTTCTCGTTCAGCCTCTGGAATTCCGGGGCCGGAGTCTTCAACCAGCAGCACCAGCACGCCGCTGGACGGCTCGGTCAGCAGCCG
>CAMARI010000049.1 GCA_945860515.1 Polaromonas sp. YR568 | reverse complement strand
AGTGCAGACGCGAGCGGCGCGCCTTCGCGGACCAGCACCAGCGCGTCCAGCGCGTCAGTCCGCATAGCCCGATTTGACAGCGTTTCGGCCGCTGCTTGCACGGCTTTGAGTATCGGTACACCCGAGCTGGACAGCATCGCCAGCGTGCCAACAAAGCGTGCAGCGTTGTAGTCACGCACCAAGCGCCCGACCAGCGGAAGGGTCAAAGTTGATGCATCAAATTTTTCTCGAAAAGAGTCTTTTCGAAGTGCTATTCGAGCGCCATATGCTCCTAACGCTATAGCAAAAACACAATATAAGCCATAGTTACGTACGACGTCGCTGATGGCCAGCATCGCCACCGTCAAGAACGGCAACGCGCGTTTTGTGCCCACAAAAACACTGGCCACCTGGGGGACCACGTAACCGACCAAAAACATCACAATCACGATAGCCACCAAAGTCACGATGGCGGGATAAAGGGTTGCGGCGATCAGTTTTGACTTCAATGCGAGGCGCTCCTCCAGGTCGTCGGCCAAACGCTCAAGAACCCGCGCCAAATTGCCGCTCTGCTCGCCTGCCCCAATCACCGCCTGATAGATGCTGCTGAACTCTTGAGGATGCTGGCTCAGGGCCCGCGCAAAGTTGCTGCCCGCATTGACTTCAGTCCGCAATGCAGCCACCAGATTGCGTTGTTTTTCGTCTTCAGCCTCATCAGCCAGTGCCGTCAGCGCACGCTCAAGCGGCAGGCCAGCGCTCACCAGGCCAGCCAGCTGGCGCGTCCAGATCGACAGGCGAATGCCGTTAAAAACCCGACCGCCGAAAAGGTCGGTTTGAAGCAGTGATTTTTTGACACCGATGCTTTCAGCGCCACTTAAGGCCACAACCGCCAAGGGCACCAGACTTTGCATTCGCAGGGCGGCCCGGGCAGCTTTAGCGGTGTCAGCTTCCAGCACGCCCTTGCGGACATTGCCGTCGGTTTGCATGGCTTCAAATTTATAGGCGGGCATACTGACACACTCGAATACGGAAAACATCAGTCACGTGTGACACGCACCAACTCTTCGCGAGAGGTGATTCCGCTAGCCACCAAGCGCTCGCCGTCCTCACGCATCAATGTCATGCCCGAGCTGAGTGCCGCAGTGCGGATATTCGCTTCAGCGGCGCGGCCATGAATTTGTGCACGTATGCCGTCGTCTGCCACCATGAGTTCAAACACGCCAGTGCGGCCCTGGTATCCGGTTTGCGCGCATTCAGCACAGCCAACACCACCGCAATCCGTGCACAGTTTGCGTACCAAGCGCTGGGCCAGCACACCCAGTAACGATGCGCTGAGCAAAAACGGCTCAATGCCCATGTCAGTCAGCCGAGTGACGGCGCTCGCCGCGTCGTTGGTGTGCAGTGTGGCCAACACCAGATGCCCCGTTAGCGATGCCTGAATTGCAATTTGGGCCGTCTCAAAATCGCGGATCTCACCAATCATGATCGCGTCAGGATCTTGCCGCAAAATCGCGCGCAACGCTTTCGCAAAGGTCAGCTCAATTTTGGGATTGACCTGCGTTTGGCCAATGCCAGGAAGCTCATACTCAATCGGGTCTTCTACCGTCATGATGTTGCTACCGGCGGCATCAAGGCGCTGCAACGCAGCATACAGCGTGGTGGTTTTGCCCGATCCAGTGGGGCCAGTGACCAAAATAATACCGTGCGGCTGGGCGATCAATGTGGTCAGGCGCTGCAGCACATCGCCGTGCATGCCAACAGATTCCAGGCTTAAATTAATACCGCTTTTATCCAGCAAACGCAGCACGGCGCGCTCGCCGTGCGCACTTGGCAGCGTGCTCACACGCACATCTACGGCGCGGGTTCCAATCCGCAAACTGATTCGTCCATCCTGCGGCATGCGCTTTTCAGAGATGTCAAGGTCAGCCATGATTTTCAGGCGGGAAATCAGCGCAGCGTGCAGCGCTCGATTCGGCTGCACCACCTCGCGCAGCTTTCCATCAATTCGAAAACGGACATTCGAATGGCGCTCGTAAGGCTCAATGTGAATATCGCTTGCACCATCGCGAGCAGCTTGCGTTAACAAGGCGTTGAGCATACGAATAATTGGCGCGTCGTCGGACGTGTCCAGCAAATCGGCAATGGCGGGCAGCTCCTGCATGATGCGTGAAAGGTCGGCATCTGATTCAACCTCGCTAACAACTGCTGCGGCACTTGACTCACCTTCAGAGTAAGCAGCGCTGATTCTTTGCGCTAAAACGCCAGCCTCAAGACTCTCTAATTGAAACGGACTTCCACCCGCCGAATATTTGCGCATGACTTCACCCAGCGCACTGCTATTTGAATTGGCACTGTGCCACAAGGTACGCGATGCACCATCGTCTTCGATCAAAAGTGCGTTGCTGCGCGCGAATGCATAAGGAAGCGGGTAACGCATTGGATTTATTTTTCAGGCTTACTTGGCGGTGCTGGCAAGGTCTGCACTGACTTCGGCGCGATCGTCTCACGCTTGGACTCCGGCAGTGGTGGCAGGACTGGAGCTGAGTTGATCGGCACCATCACATTTGGCACGGGTTGTGCAGATTGCTGTGCGTTGCGTATGAAGTCATACCGGTCTTGCGACAAACTTTCGGTAGAAGACGCATCACGCACCACCACGGGCCTCAAAAATACCATCAGGTTGGATTTTTTACGTGACCTTGATTCGCCTTTGAAAAGGTTACCGAAAAAAGGGACGTCGCCCAAGCCTGGCACTTTTTCCTGCCCGCCGGAGTACTCGTCAGTCAGCAACCCACCCAGCACCACAATGGCGCCATCCTCAACAACAACGTTGGTCTCAATTGAGCGCTTGTTGGTTGTCGGGCCATTTGAAGAGTTCACAGTGGCTGGATCAACGCTGCTGACTTCTTGATAGACTTGCAATTTGACATTACCGTCCTCGCTGATCTGCGGTTTGACCCGAAGCGTCAAGCCGACATCTTTTCGCTCAATGGTTTGAAAAGGGTTGACGGAACCCGCGTTAGAGTTGTTGCTGGTGAATTGGCCCGTCACAAACGGTACATTGCGACCGACCACGATTCGCGCCTCTTCGTTGTCCAGCGTTAGCAAGTTTGGCGTTGACAGCACATTACCTTCGCCCCTGGTCTCCAGAAAGCGGGCGAGAAAGCCCAATGCGTAAACACCATTGTTTTGCTTCGTCGCCATTCCAAAATTGCCGCCTGGTGACGGCGCAACCGCGCCTTGGGCAGCCTGAGCGGCAAGCGAAAAAATATTAGCACCGCCAATATTGAAGTTGGTGCCAAGAATACCAATCAGCCCGTCGCCCTTTTTGCCCAAAGCACCCTGAAACTGGATGCCAAACTCAGCCGCCTTGTCAGCATTGACTTCAACAATCAGGCTCTCAACAAAAACCTGGGCTCTTCTTGCATCCAGTTTGTCAATCACCGCGCGCAGTTGGCGGTATTGCGGTTCGGGAGCTGTAATGATGAGCGAATTGGTCGCTGGGTCGGCCTGGATCTGCCCACCTGTGGAAGGCTGCGAGCTCGGCGCTAACGCTGAATTTAAGGCACCGGGTGCTGCCACAGCATTCATACTGCCCACTGATGGCGTCGTCGTGGCAACAGCGCCGCTCGCGCCAGCGGCATTAGGCGACAAAGCTGCCCGCAACGTCACGGCCAACTTGACAGCATCTGCATTTTTTAGATAAACAACATAAATGTTGCCGCCAACAGACTCCTTGCTTGCACTCGCTTGAGGGTTGAATGCGCCCTGGTCGAGTTTTTCAACCAGCGTGCGTACCAACGCAAGACGGGCAGGATTGGCAGCGCGCAGGATCAGCGAATTGCTGCGCGGCTCCGCAAGCAAGGTGGTTTTAAATGCCGTGTCTGCTTGCCCCGCCGCAGCGCCGCCAGCGGCGCCTGAGTCAATCAGCCGTGATACCAAAGGAGCCATGTCTGCAGCAATGGAATGCTGCAGACGAATCACCTCGACGCCTGTTGCGTTGGGCAGGTCAAGCGCGCTGATGATGGTTGCAATACGCTGCAAGTTGTCAGCATAGTCCGTGATGATGAGCGAATTGTTGCCAGGGTTGACGTTGATCGTGTTGTTAGGGCTGATTAAAGGACGTAGTACCGGAACGAGGTTGTTGGCCGTTTCGTAATTGAGGCTAAATATCTGGGTCTGAATCTGCCCATTAGGAGATTTAACGCCGCTCACCGATACAGCGCTGCTTTGCAGTTTGGCATCGGCCTCGGGCACAACAAGGTAGAGGCCAGACGACTCAACCAAGGAAAACCCCTGAGTTCGTAATTGAAGTGCAAACAACCGAAGCGCCTGTGCAGGGCTGACAGGTGAGGTCGTCACAAGCGACATCACCCCTTTGACGCGCGGATCAACCACAACGTTCCGACCGCTGATAACGGCAATCGTGCGAGCAACCGATTCGATTTCCGCTGCCGAAAAATTCAAGCTTACCGGCCCGCCCGGCCGCGATTGCGCTGAACCTGCCGCCGGCCCCTTCGCTGGCGATGGGGCAGGAGCGGCAATCGCAGCGGGGCGCGTTAGGGGTGCATCGGCAGTCGATTGCGCATGTAGTGGGCTGATAGACCAATATAAACCTACACAGATCACTATCAATACTGTAGCAATCGTGCGCCTCTCGAGTTTATTTTTCGATGGCTTGCAAACTTCTTGCAAATTGACGGGCGTGTAGTAGTCCATGCTGTTTAGCCAATAGTAATGATGGATTGCACGCCTTGGCGTCTACCAATAATATTTAATAAGTTAGCGAAGGTTGCGACCATGTCCGGATCGACGCTGGCAGTCCCGTTAAAGCGCAACCTAGGTCCAATCCAGCTGCCTTTACCACTGAGTTTGAAGGCGCCTGACAAAGTTATCAGCTCTACTGCAGGCATCGGTCCGCCGTTAAATAAAAGCTGGTAGCTTCCCAGCGGCTTTACCTCTGACAAACGCGAGGACACGTCGAGTGCCTTGAGCTGGGCTGCGCCAGCCACCACAAGGCGACCCTCAAGTGATTTGAATACCAAGTTGGCAGTGGTGAGCTGCAAATTGGCATCAGCCTGAATCGTGTTCCAGGGCGTTCCGAGCCCCGCCATCAAGTTAGCAGGCCATTGCGAAAAGCCGTCCTCGACAGTTAATTCAATGGCGTTCCAGCCTAAGGTAAGACGCGTTTGCAGGGGCGCTGGCGTACAGCAGGCAGCGTTGATTTGGAGTTTTAACCCGGCCCATGCAGGCCGTAGCTCCCATTTAAACGTACCTGGCAACACCGCCTTGTCTCGGCTATCGCTCCCGCCCGTCAGCAAGACGCGTCCGGAACCGGTCCAGACGGTACCTCGTACGTTCACCAGTTGGATACGGCCATTTGTTGCCTCAAACAAACCAGCAGCCATCCATCTGGCGGGGGCAAAAATAATCAAAGCAGCCAAAAATCCGATCAAGCCACCCACCACAGCTGCACGCCATGGCGATGCCGGGGCGATGCGCCGACTTTTTGCGAATGGATAAGACATTGCACTCTTCATTGGACGGGCACCGCAAGCACCAAAGTACCCTCCCATGTGGCCGGCTCCACGCCGACGCGGCGAAGCTGAGCCTGTACGGGCAAGGCTTTGGCAATCAATCTGGCTTGGCTCAACCATTGGGCCAGGGAATCACCGGACGCGCCGCGCAGCGTTAGCGTCGCTTTCGAACCAGACAAAACCAGTTGCGCCGACGCGCCAAACCGTTCCTTTGCCGACGCCTCAAGCGCTTGCGCAGCCGCCGCTCCAGCGACCTTGTTTTGTCCTTGCAGTGATTTGGCTTCGCTTTGCAGAACTCGCATTTGCTGCAGCTGCGAATCCAGTGAGTTTTGTAAGACGTTGGCGGTTGAAAGTACGCCGAGTGCAGGCGAGATTGCCACAAACCAGAGCAACGCAAGCGCAACGGTCAACAGAGCGGTCAAGACAAAGCTCTGCTCACGTGGCTCAAGCGTTTCCCAGCTTTGCTGCAAGCGCTTGTATTTCAACTGGTACAGGCGTTGCTGGTCGGGGTAGCTGCCAACCTGCTTTACCGTGTTTTTTGACAGTCTCATTTATTGAACCGGTGCCGCATCAGGTGTGACCACAAGAAAATCGCCTTCACGCAATGCGGTGTACCCCTTCGCCTTCATGAGCGCTGACACTTTCGCAGCATCAAGCTTGACATCAGCAGAACTGCTGACGCGCAACTGACCGGCGGAATAATTAATGTTGTTGATGCTGTAACCAGGTCCGGTAGCAGCACCTAAGGCATTCAACATCACTTCCAGGTCCCCGCCTGAAGCCACACCCGCAGCTTGGCGCAAAACAGTTAGCTCACGCTGCATTTGCAGCGGCGCATCAACCACCACTTTGACATTCGGAAAAGTTTGCATCAAGGTGTTTTTAATTTCAGAACGGCTGGCTGCTAAGCTGGTCTGTTGTTGCCAGGCGAATACATTTAAACCCGCCAAGTTAGCGACGAAAAACAGGCCGAGACCCCAGCGCGCAAGTCGCCACTGCGGCCCGCGAGTGAATTCTTGCACCAGCGCCTTGACCTTTTTTAGACTGCGTGAGCGAGCCGTTTTTGACAGTTCAAACTGCGCCATGTCCCAGGGTGAACGCATCGCTTCGGCCCAACGCTGCGAACGGGTCAACAAAATCACTGGTGATTGAGCGAACAGTTCTGCTTCAGCTGCCATGGCAGGCTCTGCAAAAACCTGCCAACCGACGCTGTCTTCGGAGCGGCGTACCGCTTTTAGTGCGGCTAAGGAGAACGGCAAGTGCATCAGCCCGTCCACTGAAGCGCCAATTGCAACCCAATAGGATGAGTTTTCGTCGCTTATCGCATGCACTTGCAAAGTCTCCAAGTCCGGCGAAAACTCGGGTACGACCTTTGTTACCGGCCGCTGCGCCGCCTCAAGCACCTGCAGATGTTCGAATAGCCATGCCTTGTTGCATGCGGCCACCCAAGTCGAAGAATTTTCAACCGTACGAAATGTGGGCGCCAGCGCAAGGTGCACCGTATCCAAGTCATCCAGCAATCGCTCTTCGAGCAAGCCTTCCAAAATAGAACGAAGTCGGGGAGACGATGCTGTGACGCCATCTGGCAGTTGAATGCTGTGCCAAGACAATGCAGCCGATGGGACGACGACGACGACCTCACTGCCCCGCCCGATCGCTGGCAACAAAGCTGCTGTAGCGCTGGCCTGACTGTCTTCAATGGATCCAGCGTTGAGGCGCAGGTATGAATAGTTGGTCGACGGGCCCGCTGAAACAGGCGGTAAACAAACGATTAGGGTGCTCATATATGGCTGTAAGCGGACATCTTAATAGTGAATTAAGTCAGTTTTTATAAACCGCCTCGGCTGACTAGACAAAAACCCTAAGAATACACCCCGTCAGCAACATCAAGTTACCGAGACCTCGGTGTGGAACCTGATGAGGCTCCCTCGAGGGCAGCCCCCCGAGCCCGCCAAACGGTACTCACCACCAAGCCATCCCGGCTAACAAGCGATCGTTCCGACACCGCGAGCTGGTCAAGCCAAAGCTGCCCCATGATTTCAAAATACCGGGTGGACACACTGTGGGCATCCTGGGTAAAAACCACGTCTGGGCGGTTAAGGCTTTGTTGGGCTTCCAGCAGGCTAGAAAAAGGTTTTCGTACACGCGCCAAAACCAGCCGCTCAGCATCGATAAGAGCAAGGCCAGGCGTGCTGGCGGAGATGACAAGTGCGCTGGCTGTATTGAGGTTAACAGGGCTACGGGTCGGCAAAATAGTGATGTGCGGGGCAAGCAAAGCCAGAACTTCAGGCTCACTGCCCAGCCAGGCCAGCTGGTCTAAACGCTGAGGCTGCAAAAATTCTGACCCCTTTGTCTGCCCGTCAGGCAATTTTGAAGCTAACACATAATTTTCAGACAATGTCTTGAATGCCTGCGGCTGTAGATCTAGCAGTTCAAAAAGTCGCCGGAAGCTGGCAAGCCCGGCTTCCGACTTCACACCACCTTCAACCAGATTGGCAAGGTTTAACCGACTCTGCATATCAGTGATGGAGCCTGACAAGAACGCATTTCGCTCAACGTCGCCCGATGTGCCATTGGCCGCTAAAAAATCGCTCAGCCGGGCTTCTTTTAAAGGGATGGCCCAAGGCTCGCCCAAATGATCTGTGCCGCCGGCGCGGGCGTCCTCGCGCAATATCAGGCGAGCCCAATCCAGCGCACCCGTTAAAAGTAACCATGATTGTTGGCGACCGCGTTCAGCAGTTTCAACCTCGACGCTGCGAAACTGCTGCCAGACCGCCGCTGACGCAAAAGTTGCGACCAAAGTAACGGTCAGCATGGCAGATAAAAGCGCTGCACCAACCTGCTGTCGGCTCTTGTGTTTGAAATTGAGCCGCTTTGGCATGCGAGCAGATGGGTACGCAACATTGTGCGGAAGTTGAATCACGGCTTGTCTCGTCCCAGGTCCGAACGAACCCAGTCAAGCGTCAGCTTGCCTGCGATCCGCTGACTTGCAGGGAGACTTAACACCAGACGAATCCCATCAGGTATAGAAACTTGTGAAGGAGTGCCGGTTAGCTGCTGTTTCGCAGGAGCACCGTCACTTGAAAGTGGGTTGCTCCACGCATTGTTTCGAAAGTAAAAAATTTGCCAGTCGGCGAGTTGCACGACAAAGGTCTCACGCTTTTGGTTTTCAGGACTCGCACTCTGACCCCACGCAGCGGCTTGCTCCCAGGAGCTGCGCCAGTCAGTGTGTGCAGTCGTCGTTGGCGACTGCCAGCGCAACCATTTTCCGCCGTCATCGAAGCGGCGAGTCCATGCGACAACTTGCAAGCCCTCTGCCGGAACAGCCGCGAGCCGAGTTAAACGCAGCACGCGGCCATCCCAGTCCAGGCTATTGACCCGCGGCAGCTGCGCCATGGCGTCGAGATCAGACCTAAACTGGGCCAGGCTTACCTGCAAGGTGAGTGCCTCGTCAGAACGCGCGCCCAAGTCCGTTAGACTGCGCGTCATGCCGTCGATTGAACGCCAGCTCAATAACGCCAGCAGTGCCATCACCGACAAAGCCACCAGCAATTCAATCAGGGTGAACCCACTCTGAGGTGTACGCCAAAGTCTAGAACGCATTAAGCCATGGTGCTTCACGTGCATATCAGTACTGGGTCACGATGGTAATGACCCGAACAATCGGCAGAGCGCCATCACTCACACTTGCGTCCACCCTTCTAAATGATGGATTAGGTGTAGGTCGTACTGAAACTTGCACGTTCAGCGTACGGCCAGCTTGCTCACAAACCGTGGTGCCGTCGCCTACGCTTGGTAATTGGCGCGAAAGGCGGATTTTGACAAGCTCATTTTCCGCGCAGAGCTGGCCTAAAAATACATCAGATTGCCGAGCAGTGTTGTTTGAGAGTGACATCATGGCCTGTGTACCGGCGGCCAGGGCGACCGCTACGATTCCGAGAGCCACCAAGACCTCAATGAGCGTGAAGCCCCCAACACTGCGCAAATGTCTCATGGCGTATTTTTGGCTTGAAGCGGCAGGGGCCGGATGCTAAAAGGCCTTAATCCGTCTGTGGCAATGCGCACATTTTGCGCTTGTGCGCTGCCTCGCTGGCTTGTGTCGGTTAGCTCAAAAGCCTGCGCGCCTATCATCGCTTCAGGCCCTAAAAATAAGGTCACATCGCCAACAGGGCGGGTTGATTCCGACAGCCACTTGCTCGGCAAACCGCCAGCGGCAAGGCCGCTAAACGCAAAGCCAGTGGCTGTGGGTTGCCAGCGAACCACCATGCCAGTTGCCCGCGATTGCGCCCTTGCGGACTCAAGCAACACAGTTAGCCGCTGAGCATCTCTTTCCAGCAAAATTTGGCTGCTGTCCCGCATGGCGAGCGTCACGCTAGCTGAGGCCATCGCGACGATGGCGACAACCACGATTAACTCCAACAGGGTAAAGCCCCTCGGTGCCGCTCTCGCTTCAATGAATTTCATTAGCGGTATTGATGAGAACCGTTACTGCCAAGTTCCAATATCGGCATTTTTCCCCTCGCCACCCGCCACACCATCCGCACCAAGCGACATGACATCGAACTCGCTTTTGATACCGGGTATCAAATATTGATAAGGACGTCCCCAAGGGTCGTTGGGCAGCTTGTCAAGATACGGCTTCCAGTTGGGGGGGATGGGCCCAGTTGTAGGCTTGGTCATCAATGCAGCCAGCCCTTGCTCAGCTGTCGGCGGTCTTTGGTTGTCTAGCTTGTAAAGCTTTATCGCCTGCATCAAATTACCCGCGTCGGTTCGCGCAGCCAAAACACGCGCATCGTCAGCTCTGTCAAGGACGTTAGGCACAATCAAGGCGGCCAACACGCCGATGATGACAAGCACCACCATCAGCTCGATCAGGGTAAAGCCTCGCTGTATGGCGCGCAGGCTTGAAGCTTTGAAAGATTTCATGGGCAGTGGCAGATAGTTGAATTACATGTCATGATAATGGGATGATATTACGTACAACCCCACGTCGCTTTGTTCTCCACCTCACAACGCTGTTCTTATGGATCGCTCTGGTTGGAAGCGTTACTTATTGGATGTTGCGAATTATTGCGGTCACGCCACCAGGCGAAAACATAGATAAAGCCGTTCGAAACGCAGAAGTTGGCGACCCTTCGAACTTCATTCGGATGCTGGGCACGAGTTCGTCAAAAGTAATTCCGTCAGAGGAGGCATTGAATCGTTTTGCACTGAAGGGCGTTATTTCGGGCAGGGCTGGCGCAGAAGCTGCGTTGATAGCTGTTAACAACGACCCGGCCCGGACATTTTTGGTTGGCGCTCCTGTTGCAGATGGCTTTGTCTTGCATTCAACCACTAAAAGCGAAGTTAAATTATCTAAATTGAGTGGCGGTCCATCGTTCATGACGCTACAAATGCCGCCAATCGAGAAATGAGCGAGGTATGGGTGCCTCGAAAAGCTACTTCAGCACATCTGACGGAAACGAATCCATCGAATCCATACCTGGTGAAAGTTGAGAAAGTCTTGTCGTAAGGATTCGATTTGGGCCATGTGGCTCGGTTTACCGTTCGATAGTTCAGGGCGTGCTGAGTTTGATGGCATCTAATTGGGCGTGCCAAATTTGTACGATTGCACCAAGCATCCGTTTTGTGCCAGCGGTACCTCCCGGTACAAAGTGGCATTCAAGACTGACGTTGCCGTCTTCGCCAAGCAGCGAAGTCTTGCTGTTTTGACTGCACGCGACTGGCACGCCGTCAAGCGAAAGGGTCATGGACAACCGAGTGTCGTCGTGGCTACCCGAAAAATCCGCCTTGAAGAGCATTTTCTGCCCTTCTTTGTTGATCGTCAAAGGGCAACGGAACTCTTGCCATTTCCAATTGGTCGCGTGCGTTTGGCAGGTCAATGCATCTGTGGCGAAAACCGTACCAGACCCCATGGCAAACAAGCAAATCATCGCTGCCCCTGCCCGCCACATCGTGCTAGACCTCCATGCACCGGAAACACCAGCCGGTTGGTTTGCTAGTTTGTTTTTTTTCATAAATAGTGTCATGACAAAGCGATGGTTGTTGCAGCTTATGGCTGAAATGAAAGCGCGTAACCCCAGGCGTCGAGGCGGTGAGGGACTGCATTGAACGCGAGGGTGATGCGCTCCTGGCCCTGATTGACGGGAACCTCGTGCAGCAAGTGGCTTGGAAAAAGTATGAGATCACCGGGTTCGGGCAGAGGCGCGACCCATTTCTCAGCGTTGAAAGGGCCCGTTGTGGTCCCGGCATGGGTATTGCGAAATGCGAACTCACCGCCGCCCATCGAGCGCGTGAAGGTGGTGCAGGCCGAGCTGTCTGACGGCGTGAGATAAAGCACGCCCGAAGCAAAACAGTTGGCATGGTTGTGCAGGGACTGGCGGCCACCGTTCTGCAGCACATTGACCCAGATTTCCTTGACGATCCAGCGCAGGGATTCACCGAACAAAAGCTGGCCAAAGGCCTGCAGGTGTGGACCGATTTTTTCGACCACAGCATCCAGCCCGGCGTCATCGCCCGGCCCCAAGATGCGCGTGTGCGAAAGCTGCTCAGACCGGTCATTGGCGACCCTCGCGCTTTGCGCCAGCCGCTGCGCCAGCGCCCCTGCTGCCTCAGACGTCAGGACTGCGGGCACCCGCATGACCGGGGTGGGGAAAAGTTCGACAACTTCGACCACGATGACTCAGGCGGCAATCGCCATCAAACGCGAGAAGGTCCAGAACACCGAGACACTGCCAATGGTGTAAAGCGCGGTCTTTCGCACCGTGGCTGTCCCCTTGAACTGACGTGTGGCCAGCACCAGAGCCCAGGCGAGGGCAATCACCAGCAACTGCCCTGCTTCCACACCCAGATTAAACGTTAGCAGGGCAACAGGCGCATGGTGTTCAGGCAAACCAATCTCTTTCAGCGCCCCGGCAAAGCCCAGCCCATGCACCAGGCCGAAGAAGAAGGCAACGATTTCTGGCCAGCGGCGGGTCAGTGTGTCCCGGTTGCTCAGTGCTTCTGCGCTCACCAGCACGATAGATAAGGCGATGGCAGCCTCCACGGGTGGCGGCCGTAGCGTGAGTGCCCCCAGCGCGCTGGCCGCCAGCGTCAGGCTGTGTGCCGCTGTGAACGACGTGACTGTTCCAATCAGCCTGCGCCGAAAGCCGACGAGAAACAGCAGGCTCAACACAAACAGCAGGTGGTCAATGCCGCTGAGAATATGCTCCAGCCCCAGCAGGCCATAGGTCTGCGCCACTTCAACGAAATCACGCTCATCGCGCGCGCCGCCGAAAAGCCGCACGTCTGGCCGGTTTTTACTCAGGGTGTGCGTGCTCTGTTGGGCATCCCGCCAGTCGATGCGAAGAATCACGGCTGAATACTTATTGCCAATGCCCTTGACCGACAAGGTCCCGGCCAGACCGCGTTCGCCGCATCGCACCGTTTTTGCGTCACCGACACATCCTTCTGGCCAGACCGGCGTGAGGTCCTGGGAGATGGGCGTATTTTTTCCTGGTACTCCCCACCCCCAAACGAACTCTTTCGGCGCTACCTCCCGCAGCGAAAGGTCGGCCATGGTCATCTCATGCGCAGAAACTCCTGCAGCACCAGCCGCCAGGATAAAGGCGCAAACTGCGCGCTTCAGCAACTGCCCTATCCAGGCAGCCATCACGAACTCTTCCCCTCGTCGCGAACACGGTACTTTTTGGCAATTTCACGTATAGCGGCCTTGGTCAACTGCGAGGACGTGAACTCCTTCCAGTCGGTGTACACGCGCTCTTTCATCTCGTCGTACGCGGCTGGCCGACCCGGGGTCACCGCAGTCAGGCGGACGACACGAGCGCCCTCTTGACTTTGGAGCACCGCCCAGTTGTCGATGGCTTGCTTTTCGAGGGCATCAGCAAATGGCGCGCCATAGCTTTGAACCAAGTTGGGTCTGGGCCGATCCTTGAAGATACGCAGACTGGCTTCCACTTCAGGCGCTTGCTGACTGTTCAACGCGGTCACAAACTTCTGCAGCTTCGCAGGCGTCGCATCGCTGGCAACAAGCACCGCTTCTTCAAAGCTGAAACGTGCTGGTAAGTCATATCGGTCGCGCCGCGACTCGAACCAGGCACGCAACCCAGCTTCATCAATTTTCGGCAATGCCAGCCCGGACTGGGTGGCGGTCAAGACCTTGAAGACCACCCGATCCTTCATCGCCTGATCGCCTTTGTCCATGCCAAGGGCGAGCCCCTCTCTGTACAAAACCTCATTGTCCAGCCACCGGTCCGTAAGCACCTTGAGTTCGGCATCCGTGGGCTCGCGCTTCATGCCAGTCATAAATGCGCTACGAGCTTCTGCGTAGGCTTCTTTCGTGATCACGATCTCTTGTGGATCGCCGCGCTGGGCCAGAATCAAATGATCAGCTGCGAAGATAAGGGCGCCCAGAACCACGAAGTGGGTCAACGGCTCGCGTAGGACACGCTGTAACCAGACAGGAGAAGAAGGATGGGTGATGGGCTGTTCCATGGCGATTATTTTAAATTGACGGGAGGTGTGACAAGCGGCCGGGATGATGGAGATGAAAGGACGGACTGCAATGAAGATTTGACCTGGGCTGAAAGAATGGGATCTGTCTGCCGGACCGCTTCAGCCAGGGCCAGCAGGGGTTCAGAAGCTGGGCGAAAGTCCGGGCTGATAGCGACCATATCCAGCAGCGGCCGTCGCAACTGATCAAGCATGACCCGCGGGTCGGCGTCGGGGCGCACAGCCATGCCGAACACCAGATACTTCGCGCGCGCTTGCCAATAGGCCTCAAGTCGTATCGCATCCTTGTCCTGCCTGGCCCCCAGCACATCTGTGGCGCGCGGCGCGACCTGCTGCATCAGCGATGCCAAGCGATTTCTGGGTGTTTCTTGCGGCGAATAACTCACCCACGGTGCTCTGTGTGCGACCACTGGCAGGTCATCTGTGTTCACTGCGGCGCCGCGCGAAAATTCTTTCAACACCTGGGGCCCGGCCACCACGCTGCCCAGCACCGCGAATTCATCATCCAGCTTGGCCTGCCTGAGCGCTTTTGCCACGGATGGCGACAGTCCAGCCAGGCGGGAGCGCACGGTTTCGATCTGCCATACGGGCTGACCGGGCCGCGAGATCAAGCCGACGACTGGCGTGTCTAGGCTATTGTTGGCAAGTACCGCAACAGCGTTCGGGTAGATCTGCAAAAACGCGGCGACGATGCTGCGCAGCGTTTCCATGTCCATTTGGTGTAGCGCCAGCCATTGACAGAACACGCCGCCGGGCTCCAGCCTGGACTTCACAGCCGAAAAATGTTCGACGGTGTACAAGCTGCCTGCACCGCTTCTGGCTGGATGGAAAAGATCGGCCACGATCACGTCGTGACGATCGGCTGCGGACTGAACGTATCGACGGGCGTCGGCAGCGACGGTCGCCACCGGGCTGGCCGAAGCGGGCGCACCCACCTTCAAAGCAAAGATACCGGCCGCATCAATGACTTCAGGCAGCAATTCGACCGCCTTAACGCTGACTTTTGGGTCAAGCGCCGCAGCATTGGCGGTGTAGCCCGTGCCGTAACCGAGAAACAAAGCAGTTCGCGGGGAAGGATGAAGCAGTAGCGGCAGTTGCGCAAGACGAGTCTCTATCAGGCCACTGGCACTGCTGCCCTCTTGCACGCGGTTGTTGATGTGCAGCCGCGCAACACCGTCTGCGTCTTCCACCACACTGACAGCAGCCATTACCCCTTCACGGTAACTGAGGACGCGCCCGCCAGTTGGCACGTCGACAAAGCGCAGCGGACCAGCGAAAACCGCGATGCCCACAATGCCGGCTGCTGCTACCCATCCAAAAGTCCGGGTCCAGCTTTTCAGGGAACGCATGGCCAGATAGCCCGCCAGCAAAACAAGCAGCACCGCGCGCGCACCTGCGAAGGGCAGCATCAGCAAACCCACCAGCAGCGGCGCGGTTGCCGCGCCCAGCGTGTTGATACCAATAGCAATACCCAGCGGCATGCGGACTTGCTGTGCCTGACGACAGAGCAAGGTGAACAGCGCGCCCATGGCCATGGCTGGCAACAGCATGGCCGCCATGCCGGCCACCCACTCCCCTGCCAGTGCCGTGCCTGCGCCCGGCCCGAACCAGCGGGTCGGCAGCGCGTAGCTGCGATCTGCCCACCACAGGCTGAGCCCACCCAAAAACATGCTCCACATCAGCACGCCTAGCGCTTGGTCTATCCGCTCTGTGGTCACTTGAATCGACAGGCCAGAACGCCGCAAGAGCGCAGCACCGAGCGCTGTACCCAGCAAAAAAACGGCCAGCAGCATGGCATAGGTGTACACCGTGTTTTCAGTCACTTGGCTCAGCACCCGCACCGCGAGGACTTCGTAGCCAATACCCAGCAGTCCGGTGATAAAAAGGCGCAGTCCGACGCCTCGCGCGCCAGCCAGTGCCGCCGAAAGTTCGGGCTTGCTCACCGCATTCGCCGAGGTCCCAGTCAAGACGGGTACTGCATGACCGCCCCATGCTCGCCAAGCCAACACGGCACACATCGCGTTGATTCCGGCAAAGACCAGACTTGTATTAAGCAGCCCCAGCTTGGGGACAAAAAAGAACACGGCAAACAACAGGCCTACCATGGCACCTGCCGTATTGGCAGCGTACAACCAACCCAGGGGCTGGTCGTCGCCTCGCCTGAGCAGGCGTTCCATGGCGGGCAAAGTCGCACCCATGGCTAGCGTGGCGGGCAGCAGGACCAACAGAGGCACGAAAAACGCCAATGCCCAATGCCAGCTGGCCGATGGTTCTGCACCAATCCACCGGGACAGATGTGGCAGGGCAAGAGGCGATAAAAAGGCCACCAGCAAAGCCCAACCCGAAATCAAAGCTTCCAGACCGGCATACCAGCGACCGGGGTGAGCACTGCGTTCCAGGCGTTGCGCCAGCAACAGCGAGCCTGCTGAAATACCACCAAAAAAAGCCGCGATGACCGACAGCACAGCAATGATCTCATGGCCCAGTGCCAAGCCGAACTGCGCGGTCCAGACCATTTGCCACACCAATCCGGCTGCACCTGACGCAACCATGAGCAGGGCAGCAAATCGCAGATTGGCTTGCGCCCTTGCCGGGAAAACCGGTGCCTCTGGCGTGATAGAACTAGCAGCTACAAACACATGCACTTTCAAAAACAGAAACCCGGCCATTGGCCGGGTTAGGGTAAAAGTCTGGGGCACGCCCCAGACATTGCCTCAATTACTTTGCACCAGCAACCTTGACCGAGTTGGTCACTTCGATGAAAACCGGGTTGCTGTAAAACCACAGGTCAGCCCAGCCGGCCACGTCCTTGGTGGAGTACTTGACGCCGTTGACAGTCCGCATATGTGCCGGGCAGGCTGCATCATCGCACTTCACTTTGCCGGGGATGGTCGCAGTAACGCCATCATCTTGCGGGGCCAAGTCGTAATCATTCAGCGGGTTGCCGTTAGCGTCGGTTTCAAACGGTGTGGCAGCCGGCAGATTGGTACCGCGCAAGCGAACGTACTGGGACACCTTCACAGCCGGAATCCGATAGCTCATGACCCGCATACCATCGGCAGCAGCTGTCCAGTTTTTGCTGTTGAACACCTTCTTGATGGCTGCCGATGAATTGCTTGCAGCGGCAGAGCCTTCGAGACCCGCATATTTTGCAGTGTCGGTGGGG
>CAMARI010000048.1 GCA_945860515.1 Polaromonas sp. YR568 | reverse complement strand
GCGCATAGTCCTCTTCGTGACGAACAGAGGTCACACCGACGAGCTGCTTGAACGGCATCCATGCCCGAAGAATGGCTTGCGGTGCGGGCACCGTTTTGAGTGCGTATCCCATCATTTCCTCCTTTTCCAGTCGCCACGGTCGTATTCGGTATGCGTCAGTACCGCACGAAATTAATGGGGGTCAGATTCCAATTCTTTTGCATTCATCACCGATGGTGCAAACACTGCTGTGACTTGGAGCGGATCGACAAGCGCTCGACGGACTTTCAGTGTTAACCTTTGGCCTCCTTTCTTCTCGATTTGCCTCGCTGTTGAACTGCAAAGCAACGCAATAAAGCGCATCTGTCATTTATCCACCAACTCATGTCCACTCGTTATTTTTTTGTTTGTGTGAAGACCACCTTCGCAGCGTGCTTGGCTTTGTTGCTCACGGCCTGTGGTGGTGGTGGTGGTGATAACCCGTTTCCACCTCTTGTCACATCATTCCGGACGCAGGCTTTTCAATACAGTCTTCCGGCCGTGATCTTGATTGGGGGCAGCGATTTGCGAATCTCCATGACGCTAGAGTCTGGCGGTGCCTGCGCAAACCCCAGTTTTTCGGACAGCAGCACCACCAGTTCGCTTGTTTTGTCTTGCACAATGACGCAGGTCGGCGAGATTCCATTGACCTTGAAAGACGCCAGCGGAAAGGTTTTGTACCAAACCAGCGTAACGGTGCCTAAACCACAGGTCATGCTCAAGACCAGCGTTGGCGACGTGACCCTGGAATTAGATCCTGCGGCGGCACCGATCACGGTGAACAACTTTTTGGCATATGTGAAAAGCGGCTATTACGAGTCGACGCTGTTTCACCGCGTGATTGCCGGCTTCGCTGTCCAGGGCGGTGGTTACACGACAGGGCTGGTAAAAAAGCCGGGGCAGTTGGCGCCGATCACGCTGGAGAGCAACAAGGGTCTGTCTAACCTGAGGGGCACGGTGGCCATGGCGCGTACAAGTGTTCCAGACTCGGCTTCCTCCGAGTTTTTTGTCAATGTGGTGACGAATACTTTTTTAGATTATCAAAGTACGGCCAGTCCGGGTTATGCGGTTTTTGGCACCGTCATAAAAGGCTTAGAGGTCATCGATGCCATTGCCGTAAAGCCAACCGGCAGCTTTATCGGTGTTCCCGATGTGCCTTTGGCGGACGTGACAATTAACTCGGTGTCGCAAGTCAAATAAAGTTGATTTCCAGGTGGAGCTTGGGCGTGTTAAGCGGTTGCAAATTGATGTGTGTTCGATATTTCCAGCACTTCGCCGTCCCTAGCGCCCCGGCAGTCCGCCCAAGCCCACGCCCTGGCCGGGCCTTTAACGAGATGCTGGCGCTGCGGCAGAGGTTTGCAGATCGTGGCATCAGCCCCCACGCGACTTGCTCCATGAATATGCCGGCATCGACATCACGCTCGGCCCTTTCTCCTTTCCCGCCGGGCTGCCCAGTTGGCACGGGCTGCCTTTCGCAAAAACAGCGTTGGCAGGCACTAGAATAATGACTGCGCCGCTTTAGCTCAATTGGTAGAGCAACCGCTTTGTAAGCGGTAGGTCGTCAGTTCGATTCCGACAAGCGGCACCACACCACTACAAACCGCCATGACTGCACCCTCCGAATTTCATCCCTTAACACTCGAGCGCCACGCAGACCGCTATTGGCGTCGGGTGAGCTCTTATGGATTTGCCGCGCACCAGCCCTTGGTGCCGCTGGCGGGTCTCGAGTTGTCTCAGGCTGCTTTGGCTCTGCCGGTGGCGTTTGTACAGTACGGGGAGGTTTTTTCCTGCGTGGCGGTGGTTGGCATGCGCGACGGTGAATGCCTGTATGTGGCTCCCGATGGCCGCTGGCTGGGCGGCTACATGCCGGCGAGGCTGCGCAGCTACCCCTTTGGTTTGGCTGCACTGGAGGATGGTCAGTTTGCGCTGTGCATGGACGAGGCCAGCGGTCTGTTGTCTTCGTCGCCGCAGGATGAACCTTTTTTTCAGGATGGCAAGCTGGCCCCGGCGCTACAGCGCGTGATGGAGTTGTTGGGGCAGATTCAAGCCAGCAATGCGGTGACGCTGCAAGCCTGCGCTGCTTTGCAAAAGCATGGCCTGCTCAAGCCTTGGGCGATCACGCTTCAGGATGACGCCGGTGCGCAGCGCAAGTTGGAAGGCCTGTTTTGCATAGATGAGGCGGCCCTCAACAAGCTGGAAGACAGTGCTTTTCTGGACTTGCGCCGCTGCGGGGCATTGGCAGTGGCCTATGCGCAGCTGCTAGCCATGCCGCATATTCAGTCGTTGGGCGCGCTGGCAGGGGCTCACGCCCGGGCGCTTGCCGCTAAGGTGGCTCCAACGCAGTTGCCCACGACTGCGGCGGGTGATCTAGACCTTTCTTTCATGCAGGGAGACACGCTGCGTTTCAGTTAAGGCGGGTTCATGAACACGTCAGAAAATAGCGGCGTCGGCATCGGGCAGGTTGCATTCATTTGAAATCTCAAATCTCGAGGCGCTGGCCTCCAAAGATCGCTGCTTGCGTCTGGGTCAAGTCCTGTGCCAGGTCCTTTGTTTTGGCACCCGCGCGGTATAAAATCATCGGTTAGCCTCATCCAGCCTTGGCCAACGCCGCTGGCGAAACAACCCACCTTATTTTAGATAAGCTAGTCATCATTACAACTGATTTGAATCGATCAAAAGGACGAGGTTTATGATTTTGGTGACGGGAGGTGCTGGTTTTATTGGTTCGAATTTTGTGATTGATTGGCTGGCCAACTCGGACGAGCCGGTTCTCAATTTAGACAAGTTGACCTACGCGGGAAATCTCCAGAACCTGAACGCGTTGAAGGGCGATGACCGGCATGTTTTTGTGCAGGGTGATATCGGTAACGCAGACCTGGTTGCAAACCTGCTCCATCAGCATCAACCGAGATCTGTTCTGAACTTTGCCGCTGAATCCCATGTGGATCGGTCCATCTTGGGACCGGACGAATTTATTCAGACCAATATCGTCGGCACCTTCCGCTTGCTGGAAGCGGTTCGTCAGTATTGGGGCGGGCTGGCAGGCAACGCGCATGACAAGTTTCGCTTTCTGCATGTGTCTACCGATGAGGTTTACGGCTCGCTGTCAAGCTCAGAGCCGGCATTTACCGAAACGCATCGCTATGAGCCGAACAGCCCCTACTCGGCCAGCAAAGCCGCCAGTGACCATCTGGTGCGGGCTTACCACCACACCTATGGTTTGCCGGTTCTGACCACCAATTGCTCCAACAACTACGGACCGTTTCACTTTCCGGAAAAGCTCATTCCGCTGATGATCGTCAACGCGCTGGCGGGCAAGCCTTTGCCGGTCTACGGTGACGGCATGCAGGTACGCGACTGGCTGTACGTCACAGACCATTGCAGCGCGATCCGCCGGGTGCTTGAGGCGGGCGTTCTTGGTGAGGTGTACAACGTTGGCGGTTGGAACGAAAAACCCAATATTGACATCGTCAACACTGTATGCGGCCTGCTCAACGAACTCAGGCCACGGACAGACGGCAAAAGCTACCTGGAACAGATGACGTATGTGGCGGACCGTCCCGGCCACGACCGGCGTTACGCGATTGATGCGGGCAAGATCGAGCGCGAGCTTGGCTGGAAGCCGGCGGAGACCTTTGAGACCGGTATCCGCAAGACGGTGCTGTGGTACCTGGACAACCCAGGCTGGGTCGCCGACGTGCAGTCTGGCGCCTACAGCACCTGGGTGGAGAAAAACTACATGGCGCGCGCATGAAGATCGTGCTTTTCGGCAAGGGTGGTCAGGTCGGCTGGGAGCTGCAGCGGGCCTTGAGCCCGCTGGGTGAGCTGATCGCACTCGACTTTGACAGCGCTGATTTTTGCGGCGACTTTACCAAGCTCGCAGGCATTGCCGACACGCTGAAACAACTGCGGCCCGATGTCATCGTCAATGCTGCTGCGCATACCGCCGTGGACAAAGCCGAAAGCGAGCCTGAACTGGCACGCACCATCAACGCTTTGGCACCGGGGGTTTTGGCTCGCGAGGCGCACCATCTCGGCGCCTTGCTGGTGCATTACTCCACCGACTATGTTTTTGATGGCAGCGGCGTGCAAGCCTGGAAAGAGACCGACACGCCAGCACCGCTGAGTGTTTATGGGCGAACCAAGCTGGAGGGCGAAAAGCTGATTCAGGCCAGCGGCTGCAAGCATTTGATTTTCCGCACCAGCTGGGTGTATGCCGCGCGCGGCGGAAATTTTGCAAAAACGATGTTGCGCCTGGCGCAGGAGCGTGAAAGCCTGACGGTGATTGACGATCAGGTGGGCGCACCCACTGGGGCTGAGCTGCTTGCCGATGTCACGGTTCATGCCCTTCGTCAAGTTATGGTGCATCCTGAGGATGGCGGCCTTTACCACTTGGCCGCAGCCGGGCAAACCAGCTGGAACGGATACGCAAAACATGTCATCGCCCAAGCAAAAGTTGCCGATAAAGCCAGAAAAATAATAGCAAAAGAGGTGTTGGCTGTGCCCAGCAGTGCTTTTGTCACAGCTGCAGTCCGGCCTCACAACTCGCGCCTGGACACCAGTCGCCTGCAGGCCACATTCGGCTTACGATTGCCGCCTTGGCAGCAGGGCGTGGATCGCATGCTGACCGAAATTCTTTGAACCCCAACCAACTCAGACAATGACCCAACGCAAAGGCATCATTCTTGCCGGTGGCTCCGGTACCCGGCTGCACCCCGCCACCCTGGCCATGAGCAAGCAGCTTTTGCCGGTCTACGACAAGCCCATGATTTACTACCCGCTGAGCACCCTGATGCTGGCGGGCATGCGCGACATCCTGATCATCAGCACGCCGCAGGACACGCCGCGCTTTCAGCAGTTGCTCGGTGACGGCGCAAACTGGGGTTTGAACCTGCAATACGCCGTGCAAGCCAGCCCGGACGGTCTGGCACAAGCCTTCATCATTGGCGAGCAGTTTATTGGCAACCACCCCAGCGCGCTGGTGCTGGGTGACAACCTTTTTTACGGCCATGACCTGCAAGTGCTGTTAGGCTCAGCCGACGCTAGAACCAGCGGCGCTACCGTGTTTGCCTACCACGTTCAGGATCCCACAAGTTATGGCGTGGTTGCTTTCAATGCGGATGGAAAAGTCAGCAGCATCGAGGAAAAACCAGCCGATCCGAAAAGCAGCTATGCGGTGACCGGGCTGTATTTTTACGACAACCAGGTCGTTCAGATGGCCAAGGCGGTCAAGCCCAGCGCCAGGGGAGAACTAGAAATCACGACGGTCAACCAGATGTACCTTGACCAAGGCGCGCTGAATGTGCAAATCATGCAGCGCGGTTATGCCTGGCTGGACACGGGTACCCATGACAGCTTGCTGGAAGCCAGCCAGTTCATTGCCACCTTGGAGCACCGTCAGGGGCTGAAGATTGCCTGCCCCGAAGAAATTGCCTGGCGAAATGGCTACATATCCACTGAGCAGTTGGAAAAGCTGGCCCAGCCGCTGGCCAAAAATGGCTACGGCAAATATTTGCTGCGTATTTTGCGAGAGCGGTTGTTACCTTGAAAGCTCCTTGCGCATGAAAAGTATCTCTACCGCTATCGCGGATGTTTTCATCCTTGAGCCAAAAGTGTTTGGTGATACGCGCGGCTTTTTCTTTGAAAGTTTCAACACCCGCGCTTTTGCCGAGGCCACTGGCCTGGATGTGCAGTTCGTGCAGGACAACCACAGCCGTTCTGCCAAAGGCGTGTTGCGCGGCTTGCACTATCAGATCCTGCATCCGCAGGGCAAGCTGGTGCGCGTGGTGCGGGGGTCTGTGTTTGACGTGGCAGTTGACATTCGCAAGGCATCCCCTACGTTTGGTAAATGGGTTGGTGTGGAGCTTACTGAAGACAACCACCGGCAGTTGTGGGTTCCACCAGGGCTGGCACATGGTTTTTTGGTGACCAGTGAATCGGCCGATTTTTTGTACAAGACCACCGATTACTATGCCCCTGAGCACGAGCGCTGCCTTGCATGGAACGATCCAGACATTGCTATCGAATGGCCGCTGGAAGGCGAGCCGCAACTTTCTGCCAAGGATAAGCTTGGAAAACTTCTTGTTGACGTGTAATGACCTTAACGCATCACAGGCAAGGGCTTGTCTAGCGTTTCTTTCCACCTGAGGAGAGGTCTGTTGCATCTGTGACCCTGCAAACTCATGAGCCGTCCTGTCCTCAGCCTGTCCATTGTTAGCCACGGCCAGATCGAGCTGGTCAGCCTGCTTTTGGCTGACATCAAGATGCACTGCGACGCAGCTGCGGTTGAAGTGATCTTGACTGTGAATATTCCTGAACATTTACCCGTGACTCCCGAAACGTTTCCGTTCTCTCTCACGGTGATTCAAAACCTTGTCCCCCAGGGTTTCGGCAGAAACCACAACCAGGCGTTTCGGCGGGCCCGTGGCGAGTTTTTTGGCGTCATCAATCCGGACGTGAGGATTGGTTCAAATATGTTCGCCTCGCTCTTGGCCGGCCTGAATTTACCTTCGGCAGGTGTGGTGGCTCCTTTGGTGGTCAACCCTCTGGGTGCCATTGAAAACAGCGCCCGGCATTTCCCGACGCCGCTGACAATACTCTGCAAATTATTCGGACGCTGCCAAGGCGCTGATTATTTACTTGGCGAGACGCCGGTTTATCCTGATTGGGTGGGCGGTATGTTCATGCTTTTTCGCTGCGATGTTTATCAGCAGCTTGGTGGATTCAACGAAAAGTACTTTTTGTATTACGAAGATGTCGATATCTGCGCCCGAATCTGGCTAAAAGGTCTGCGCGTGGCGCTGATTCCCGAAGCCAAAGTGACGCATGAGGCCAGGCGCAGCAGCCATCAACAAGCCGCGTATCTGTTGATGCATATCCGCAGCATGGCGCGCTTTTTTTTGTCGGTCACTTTTTTTAAAGCGATGCTTTTGCGCCGTCGGCATTAGGCAGTGGTCCCTGAAACACCCCATAAATCCACTAGCGATGTGGCCTAACGACGGGGTTGGTGCTGTTGCTGTCGGCGGTCAACTAATGAAGGCTTGGTGCTGCCTGCACAGTTGCGATTCAGTACGTTGTCACGTCTCAGCGATTGACTTCGAAAGGCTGAACGTGCAAAGCAAAGAGAATACTAAAACTTCGAAACGACCAAAATATGTGAATATCGCAAAGTCCGTGTAAAGCGAGCTATCGATGGACGGCGTCCATCAAGTTGATTTGATTGAAAAGACCCAGCAGGTTAATAATTCGCAAATCGTTTTTGGAGTCGAAGCAAATCTAGTTGGCTTTTACCTATCTCATATCGACCGAAAAAATTATGATGTCGATATAAAACTGCGTTCGCTATGAGTATCATTTTGGATAATGGCGTTTAAACTCGCCTGAATAAAACCAACAAATCTTGGAGCAAAGCATGGCGAGCCAACCCAGTATCAACCCATTATTTAATGACCAGTGGTACCTGAAAAATACCGGACAGCGGGGCTCATCTGGCATTGATATCAATGTGACGCCACTGTGGACCGAGTACAGCGGGAAGGGCGTGATCGTAGCGGTTAACGACAGCGGCATGGACCTGACCCACCCAGACCTGGTTGCCAATGTGTTGGCCAATTTAACTTTTGACACCGCCAACAACACCACGGGTCAGGGTTTCAAACAGGCTGACAGTAGCCACGGCACGGTCGTTGGCTCAATCATTGGCATGTCCAACAACAACATCGGCGGCATAGGGATTGCCTACGAAGCCAAGCTGGTAGCTGGCTTGGCACTTGGCAGCAACATCAGCTATGCCAGTCTATTTTTAGCCAATCTGGCCAGCGGCGCTGGCGTATCCTGCAACTCATGGGGTCGGGACCCAGCCTTTAGTGAAAATTTCAGTGATGGCGGTTTGGCGTCCGATCAGGCCTGGAACCAGGCCATGCTGCGCTGCGTCACAGAGGCCCGCGGCGGCCTCGGGATGGTCATTGCGGTGTCTGGCGGTAACGAGCGACCCAACAACGCAGACACGGCCTTAACCAATTTCACTGGAGCCCGGTACACCATTGCCGTCGGTGCGATGGACAACCTAGGAAATGTGACCAGTTACTCAACGCCGGGCGCGTCGCTTCTCATCAGTGCGCCTGGCGGTGTTGGCTCTGAGTCGCAATCATCCAACACAGGCTATGGCATTGTGGCTGCCGATGTAGCCGGCAGTGCCGGCTACAACACAACTGGCGGCGTTGCGGGAGATTACGCTTATCAAAATGAGGGGACATCCTACTCAGGCCCCATGGTTGCGGGTGTCGCGGCCCTGATGCTGCAAGCCAATCCCAAACTGGGCTTCAGGGATGTATCAACCATTTTGGCCATGACTGCCCGCCAGACCGATTCCACCAATTCTTCGTGGGTCGCAACCAGTGGCTCAACCTGGAACATGGGCGGTATGCACTTTTCGCGCGACTACGGTTACGGCCTGCTGGACGCCAAGTCAGCAGTGCGCCTGGCCGAGTCCTGGAACATAGAGGCAGGCACAGCCGCCAACTGGAAGAGCGCGGATGCGGTTGCCGCACCTGGCGACATTGTCATTCCTGAAAACATATCAGGCATCAGTGTGACTGCGCAAATGGCGGCCAACATCAGCGTTGAGCGAGTAGAGGTGCTCATGGAGCTGGATGCGTCTGCCCCAAGCCAGTTGCGGGCAACTCTTCGCTCCCCTGGTGGTACAAACATCACTTTGTTTGACGGACCATTGACCCGTGAGCTTGCCGATGGCGCGCCAAATACGGCGCTGTCCGAATCCGCCTGGCCCGGTGTTTTTTCAGTCGGTGCAACAGCGTTTTTGGGTGAGCAGAGTGCGGGCACTTGGACAATCGCCTTGTTTGACAAAATCACGGGTATCACGGCGACCTACAAGTCGGCCACGGTGCGGGTTTGGGGCTCTGACGCGACCTTGAACACCAACTTTGTTTTCACTGACGAGTTCAAGGGCTTCAAAACGCTGACTGACGTCAGCGGCATTGACACCATCAACGCCGCAGCCGTCACTGGTGCTGTGATGGTTAACTTGAACGTAGGTGCGACGTCTACCTTGCCTAACGGTCAGCTTGTGATTTCCAGTGGCACGACCGTTGAAAACGCGATAGGCGGTGACGGCAACGACAGCTTTGTTGGCAACGCAGCGAACAATGTATTTCACGGAAACCGGGGTAGTAACAGTATGGACGGCGGCGTGGGTGTCGATACCGCCGTTTACCTGCAGCAAAAGTCTGCCTATGCCATTGGTAAAAATGCCTCCAACATAACAGTTAGCCTGGGCTCAGAAGTCGACACTCTGTTGAACATGGAGCGCCTGCAATTCTCCAATGTCAAAGTCGCTTACGATCTCGACGGCAGCGCCGGCAGAACCGCGAAAATATTGGGTGTCGTATTCGGCCGCGCTTCTGTGAGCAACAAAGAATACGCCGGTATTGGGCTGAACCTGCTGGATGGCGGCATGAGCTATGAACAGCTTGGTGCCCTGGCCATGAACGCCGCTGGCAAAACTACCAGCGCTGATGTGGTCGGCCTGCTGTGGACCAATTTGTTTGGCTCAGGGCCTACAACTGCGCAGGCAGCGCCTTACGTTGCTATGTTGGATAACGCCTCCGTAAGTATCGGAGGCCTGACGATACTGGCTGCAGATACTGGTGAGAACACAAGCAACATCAACCTGATTGGGTTAAGTCAGACGGGACTGGAGTACGTTTAGCTTCAGGTTTAGCTGGCCCTGCTAAGCCTGAACCCTCAAGGCCAGCGCGCCAGCACATTTGACGGTTGGCACAATCGCATCATGGCTTGTTTCAACACCTCTTGCGACTGAGCAAACCTGTCAGATGCTGCATCTCCTCCCGATAAGCCACGCTCTCGCAAGCGTTTCAATCATTGCAGCCAGAGCAATGCCCGCGCCTCGACTGAAGGTGTGGGCAATGTCAATTGCCAGTCAGCGTACCAAGCGGCTATGCTGGATGTCTGGGCCGCACGCAGCATGTGGCCGTTCATTTTCCTAGCCAATCGTTATCAATTCGCCACGGTCACGACAGTCTGGTTCTTAGATCTTTGAACCGCACGAGGCATCAGGATGTATTCAACTTCAATGCACCGCTTTCAGAAAGCCCCGTGTTGCGTAAAATATTGTTAGTATTTCAACTGCATTTTTGCAGCGACCGAAACAAGACCCGTCACATCCAACACATACGCACTCAGACTATCTTTTATGAAATCATTGGTTTTAATCTTGCGTGTAACCGATTGCGGGTGAATCTGTGCTGCCGATGATTGCACTGATTTTTCTGACGGCTGTGTTGACGCTGGTGTGCTGCAAGCTTGTGATCAGCCGTGCACACAAGTGGCGGCTGATAGACACGCCCAACCAACGATCGTCCCACAACGTACCAACCCCTAGAGGTGGCGGGATTGGATTGGTGATTGCAGGGTCACTGGCAGGCCTGTATCTTTTGGTGACGAGCTCATTTAATCGGTATGCGGTTGTGGTGTTGATTATTTCCTGTTGTGTGGCGGTTGTCGGCTTGCAAGACGATCGAAAGCCGATATCTGTGCGCCTTAGATTGAGCCTCCACGTTGTGCTGGCTGCATTGCTGCTGATAGTTTTGGGTGGTTCGGTAGAAATGCAGCGTTTTGTCGAGAATTGGGCGAGCCGCACCCTGATTTATGCTTTTTTACTGTTGGTGATCGTCTGGTGGATCAATTTGTTCAACTTTATGGATGGTGTTGACGGACTGGCAGGCATGCAAACCATTTTTATGCTTCTGGCTGGCGCAGGGCTTTTGGTCGGACTTCGACACCAAGTCATTGCAGACCCGCTGATTGCATGGATGCTGTGTGTCGCCGGTGCTACAGCTGGGTTTTTGCTGTTGAATTGGGCGCCAGCAAAGATATTTATGGGTGATGTGGGCAGCAACTATCTCGCTTTCATGCTTCTTTCCTTTGGCCTTTTGACGATCCGCAATGAACTGATCTCCGTGCCAACTGGCTTGGCGATGTGGGCCATCTTGGGTGCAGCGTTTGCAACTGATGCAACCATTACCCTCATGACCCGTATCTTTACCAAAAAGCGTTGGCTTCAAGGGCACAGCACCCACCTTTATCAGCGTTTGGCGCGCAGATTTGGCAGCCACAGCCGCGTCACGCTGATTTATTTAGCCGTCAATCTCATCTGGTTGCTACCCCTCGCATTTCTTTGTACGCGCATCCCTCAATGGGCTGTCGGGTTGGCAGTCATCGCTTATCTGCCATTGATCGCTGTTGCCATCATGATGGGTGCCGGTAAACCCGATGATTGATCTCTCAACGGCAGGTGTTCTGGTGACGGGAGCTTCCGGCTTTGTTGGCACTCGCTTGATAGACCATCTGCAAAAGTCTGGACGACCTGTTCGAGCCGCATCTCGCAGACTGAGACCGGCCATGAGACCGGCCACTGAGTCTGTCGGCGTGGACCCTATTGTGGCGGGCGACTTAGGTCCTGAAACCTGCTGGCGCTCTGCGTTGCAAGGCGTTCAGACTGTCGTGCACCTGGCTGCGCGGGTGCATGTCATGGACGAAACAGCGTCCGATTCGCTTGCAGAGTTTCGTCGCGTTAATGTTTCAGGGACGCTGCAATTGGCTCGCCAGGCCGCTGACGCGGGAGTGCGCCGATTTGTGTTTGTGAGCTCTGTCAAGGTCAACGGCGAGCAAACACAGCCAGGTCGCCCTTTCAGCGCTGATGACATGCCTGCGCCGATGGATGCTTACGCCATGTCCAAACTCGAGGCGGAGCAGGCGCTTCTTGATCTTGCAAAAACAACGGGATTAGAGGTTGTCATCATCCGGCCGGTGTTGATTTATGGCCCCGGCGTCAGGGCAAACTTCCTGAAGATGATGCAGTGGCTTTATCGCGGTCTGCCCTTGCCGCTGGGTGCCATTGACAATCAGCGCAGCCTGCTGGCTGTGGACAATCTCGTCAGTTTGATTTCAGTGTCTCTTGAGCATCGGGATGCTGCCAATCAGGTTTTTTTGGCCAGCGATGGTGAAGACATCTCGACGCCCGCTCTTTTGCGTCGGCTGGCACGCGCTCTGGGTAAACCGGCTCGCCTGATGCCGATACCCGGCGTGGTTTTGACAACCGTTGCTGGCTTGCTTGGCCAGCGTGATGCAGCAAATCGACTGTGCGGGTCCTTACAGGTCAACATCGCCAAAACGCGCCGTGTTCTGGGTTGGACGCCGCCTTTAACGCTGGACGCTGGTCTTGACCTGACGGCGCAGGATTTTTTGCACCAACCATCATTGCATCTTGCTGCTTGACAACTGTCAAAGTTTTAAAAAGTACCGTCGCTTTCTATTTTTCACCTGCGTATAACCATGACCCAATCCATTGCCACCGACCCCGACCTGTCCCACATTTCCCCCCGCGACAAGGCTGAAATCCTCGCGCAGGCTCTTCCCTACATCCGCAAGTTCCACGGTAAAACCATGGTCATCAAATACGGCGGCAATGCCATGACCGACCCGGCTTTGCAGGCAGATTTTGCTGAAGACGTGGTGCTGCTCAAGCTGGTGGGCATCAACCCGGTGGTGGTGCATGGCGGCGGGCCGCAAATTGAAACAGCCTTGAACCGCTTGGGTAAAAAAGGCGAGTTTATCCAGGGCATGCGGGTGACGGACGAAGAGACCATGGAAGTGGTTGAATGGGTGTTGGCTGGTCAGGTGCAACAAGACATCGTGGGTTTGATCAACCAGGCGGGCGGCAAAGCGGTGGGCTTGACGGGGCGCGATGGGGGTTTGATTCGCGCGCAAAAGCTCAAGATGACGGACCACAAAGACCCGAACCAAGAACACGATGTGGGTTTTGTGGGAGACATTGTCAGCATTGACCCGAGCGTGGTCAAGGCGCTGCAAGACGATGCTTTTATTCCGGTCATCAGCCCGATCGGTTTTGGTGCAGACAACGAGAGCTATAACATCAATGCCGATGTGGTAGCGGGCAAGCTGGCCACGGTGCTCAAAGCTGAAAAGCTGGTGCTGCTGACCAACACACCCGGCGTGCTCGACAAGGCCGGCAAACTGCTGACGGACCTGACTGCGCGCGAGATTGACGAGCTGTTTGCCGACGGCACCATCTCGGGTGGCATGTTGCCCAAAATCGCAGGGGCGCTGGATGCAGCCAAAAGCGGCGTCAATTCGGTTCACATCATTGATGGCCGGGTGCCGCATGCGATGCTGCTGGAGATTCTGACCGAACAGGCTTTTGGCACCATGATCCGGTCGCATTGAGCGGCGTGTCAAAACGAAGCCGGTGGCCTACGGGTGGTGCATCTGGTTTTGCCGCGGGAAAACTCGCATCGCCCAACCTGAAAAGCGTCTTGGGCCTGTGAGAGAATCATTTGCACACGCTCTTAGCTGTTTGACACATTCTTACTTCTTCCACCACCATGTCCGACCTAGCGCTTGATGCCGACGATCCCCAGCAGGGTTTAACTGACCTGAGCGCCACGCGCAAACGGCTCAAGCCTGGAGAGCGCCGCGTGCAAATCCTCCAGGCGCTGGCCACCATGCTGGAGCAGCCCGGTGCCGAGCGCATCACCACGTCTTCCCTGGCCGCCAGGCTGCAAGTGAGCGAGGCTGCGCTTTATCGCCACTTCGCCAGCAAGGCGCAGATGTTTGAAGGCCTGATCGAGTTCATCGAGCAAAGTGTTTTTACCCTTGTTAACCAGATTGCCGAACGCGATGTTGACCCCGCTATACGAGGTCGCCGCCTCGTGACGATGGTGCTGCAATTTGCCGAGAAAAACCCCGGCATGACCCGCGTGATGGTGGGCGACGCTCTAGTGTTTGAAAACGACCGCCTGCAAGAGCGCATGAACCAGTTTTTTGACAAGCTGGAATCCAGCCTCAAGCAAAGCCTGCGCGACGCAGCCACGGCCAGCGGCGCTGCCACCCCCACGGTGGATGCGCAAGTCCAGGCATCGGTAGCGCTGGCCTTCATGGTGGGCCGCTTGCAGCGCTTTGCCCGCTCGGGCTTCAAGCGCCTGCCGTCAGAACATCTGGAGGCCAGTCTGGCGGCGATCCTTGGTTAACCCGCGTTTTTGCAGAAACTTAAGCGCTATTTTATTTGTAGCTGCTGGCCTCTATATTTATTGGCCTAGAGGCTAATTTAATGCCTGAAAGTGGCCTCTTACGGCCAGCGCCGTGTTCAGAAAACAGCTCAGCCATCGTCTGACGCAGCCAGATGTTGCCTGCGTCCAGGTTGAAGCGTTCATGCCAGTGCTGCTTGACCTTATAGGTCGGGAGCAGCAGGGGCGGCTCCAGTATCTTGACCTTTTCCTGCTCGGCCAGTGCCTGGCCCAGCTGGCGCGGCACGATCACCAAAAACTCGGTTTGCGCCACGATGCGGGCCACGCCCAGGTAGCTTGGCACGCGCAGCACAACGCGGCGCTCGACTTTTTTGCTAGCCAGCACTTTGTCCACAATCGAATGGCCTGTGCCTGAGGCAACGACCAGAATGTGACTCTCGTCAGAGAAAGCCTTGCGCGTCAGTGTTGCGCCAATGCGGGGGTGCTCTCTGGCGGCAAGACACACAAAGTCCTGTGCAAACAGGGCCTGCTGGTAAAAGCCTGCCTCCAGGTCGGGCGTGAAGCCCACCGCCAGATCCACATCGCCAGACTCCAGTCTGCGGCGGCTGTCGGGGGTCGTTTTTTCGGCTTCTATGACCAGACTGGGCGCTGTGGCCTGAAGATGGTTGACAAGCCGGGGCAGCAGTACGATTTCGCTGATGTCGGTCATGCAGATTCTGAACTCACGTGTGGCCTGCCGGGGCAAGAAAGCCTGGGCGGCACCGCGCGCTTTGTTCAGCCTGCCAAGCGCTTCAACCACATCGGGGTAGATGGCTTGGGCTCTGGGCGTGGGCGCCATGCCGGTGGCCGTGCGACAAAAAAGCGGGTCATCAAAATGCCGCCGCAGCTTGGTTAAAACCATGCTGGCACTGGCTTGCTCGATGCCAAGGGTTTGCGCTGCGCGCGAGACGCTTTGGGTTTTGTAGACTTCAACGAATACGCTGAGCCAGTCCAGATCAAGCTTTGCCATCGAGTGAGTGTATCGACGTATATCAAAACAATATACCGAATATTTAAATTAGGGCTTTGACGAAATAGTCTTAGCCTGCGACAGTTGCTCCCATCAAACTCAGGAGTCAGATATGCAGTTTCACCTCAATGGGTTCAGAACCGGCGACCCCACCGTTTTGGAGCCGACCGCTTCAGCGCAAGAAAATGGCGCCAGTCTTCCGCTTGAGGCGGATGTCCTGATCGTCGGCTGCGGCCCGGCCGGACTGACGCTGGCCGCGCAACTGGCGGCCTTCCCGGACATTCGAACCGTCATCGTTGAGCAAAAGCCCGGCCCTTTGCAGCTGGGCCAGGCAGACGGCGTTGCCTGCCGCACGATGGAGATGTTCGAGGCATTTGGCTTTGCGCACAAAGTGCTCGAAGAAGCCTATTGGGTCAATGAAACCACCTTCTGGAAACCCAGCGATGCAGACAGCAGCTGCATTGTGCGCAGCGGGCGCGTGCCTGATGTGGAAGAGGGCCTGTCACACATGCCGCATGTCATTCTGAATCAGGCGCGGGTGCATGATTTTTATCTGGAGAAGATGCAAAAATCGGCCGCGCGCCTGACGCCGCATTACAGTCGCCGCCTGGCATCGCTGGTGCGCGATGGTGATGACGCCAGCCCTTACCCGGTGACCGCACAGTTCGAACGGCAGGACGAGGCTCACCAGGGCGAGTTAGAAACCATCCGCGCCAAATACGTTGTGGGCTGCGACGGCGCACGCAGCGGTGTGCGCCAGTCTATGGGCTTGTCGCTCAAGGGCGAGTCTGCCAACCACGCCTGGGGCGTGATGGACGTGCTGGTCAACACCGACTTCCCCGACCTGCGCTTCAAGTCGCTGGTCCAGTCGAGCGCCGAAGGCAGTCTGTTGATCATTCCGCGCGAAGGCGGTTATATGGCCCGGATCTATGTGGAGATGGACAAACTCGCCGAAAACGAGCGGGTTGCAGGACGCAACATCACGCTTGAACAATTGATTGCCGCAGCGCAGCGCATCTTTCACCCGTACAAGCTGGACGTCAAAGAGGTGCCGTGGTGGTCGGTGTATGAAATTGGTCAGCGCCTGACCGATCGGTTTGACGATCTGAAGCCCGAAGAAGTGGCCACCCGCTTGCCGCACATCTTCATTGCTGGCGATGCCTGCCACACGCACAGCCCCAAAGCCGGGCAGGGCATGAATGTGTCCATGCAGGATGCTTTCAACATCGGCTGGAAGCTGGCAGCGGTGCTGCAAGGGCGCAGCCCGGCCAGCTTGCTGCACACCTACTCGGCAGAGCGACAAGCCGTGGCCAAGGAGCTGATTGAGTTTGACCGCGAATGGGCCGCCATGCTGAGTGACCGTGCCAGCAACGACGCCGCTGCGGTGCAAAAGTATTTTGTGCAGCATGGCCGCTACACAGCGGGCACGGCAACGCATTACAAGCCTGCCTTGCTGACAGGCTCGGGGTCGCATCAGGCTTTGGCGACAGGCCTGCAGATTGGCAAGCGCTTTCACTCTGCACCTGTTATGCGCATGGGGGACGGCAAGCAGATGCAAATGGGCGCTGCATTTTTAGCTGACGGTCGCTGGCGCGTACTGGCTTTTGCGGGCCAGGGCGATGCCGCTGCGCCCGATTCACCCATCCACCGTTTGTGCAAATTTCTGCTGGCGTCGCCCGATTCCCCCCTCAAGCGATTCACCCCTGCGGGTGCAGACGTCGACTCTGTCATCGATATCCGCGCCGTGTTTCAGCAAAGCCACCACACGCTGGCCGTGACGGCGTTGCCTGAGTTGCTGTTCCCGCACAAGGGCCGACTCGGCCAGCGCGACTATGAAAAAGCTTTTTGCGCCATGGATGGTGAGAGCCAAAATATCTACGGCATGCGCGGCATCGACCGCCAGCAGGGCTGCCTGGTGGTGCTGCGGCCAGACCAGTATGTCGCGCAGGTCTTGCCGCTTGGCGATGCCCAAGCACTGACCCAATTCTTCGCCGGCTTTATGCTGGATAGCGTGACCAAGTAAACAGCAAGACGAGCAGCTGAGAGAACTAAAAAAAATAGCATAGATGCTATTTTTCCAGGAGCATAAAACCCAAGCGATATAAGGGCTAGAGTCTTATTTTTAGCCTGAATGGCTTAAAAAGGCCTCAAAAAAGTCAAAACCAGCTCAGACGCGCCAGGCCGCAGGTGTCACAGTCGAACCCCGACCTTTCCACCCGCTGCAACGATTTCTTGCCAGGTCTGCTCATCGACCTCAATGCCACCTGCCTCGCGCTCAATGCGCGCCAGGCGTTCAGCGTCACCAGACATTTGCACTGCGTCAAAGCCGCTGGCGGCAGGGCTTTGCTTGACCCAGTCAATAAACGCGGCAGCTTCTTTGTCAAACGCGGCCTGCGTGCCCAGCTTGGCCGGGTCAATCAGGATGGTCAGCATGCCGTTGATGACGGCTCGCTTGCCGCTGTCTGGCCCGCGCCAGGTACCGCCGCCTGTTAGCGCGCCGCCCATCAGCTCGCAGGCCACCGCCATGCCGTAGCCCTTGTGTTCACCAAAAGTCATCAGCGCCCCC
>CAMARI010000047.1 GCA_945860515.1 Polaromonas sp. YR568 | reverse complement strand
CCGCCCTTGGTGCAGGCGGCTGCTACCAAGGCCATTGCAAGCGGCAACACCCAGTACACCCAGGCCTTGGGCTTGCCCGAGCTGCGTGAAAAAATCAGCGCCTGGTATGCCTCACGTTGGAAGGTTAAGGTAGCGCCCGAGCGCATTGTGCTGACAGCCGGCGCGTCTGCCGCCCTGCAGTTGGCTTGTTTGGCCTTGATTGAGGCGGGCGACGAGATACTGATGCCTGACCCCAGCTACCCTTGCAACCGCCATTTTGTCAGCGCGGCTGAAGGCAAAGCGGTGCTGCTACCGACCACGGCAGATGAGCGCTTTCAGTTGACGCGCGCCAAGGTAGAGGCCGCCTGGGGCGAACGCACGCGCGGCGTGCTGCTCGCGTCACCATCAAACCCCACCGGCACATCGATAGCGCCGGATGAACTGCAAGGCATTGCGCAATACGTCGCCAGCCGGGGCGGTATCACGATGGTTGATGAAATTTATCTGGGCCTGAGCTACGACGAGCATTTTGGCCGCAGCGTTTTGGCCATGCCGGGTGAGCTGGGCCAAAACGTGATCAGCATCAACAGCTTTAGCAAGTACTTCAACATGACCGGCTGGCGGCTGGGCTGGCTGGTCGTGCCCGAGGCCTTGGTGCCCGTGATCGAGCGGATTGCGCAAAACCTGTTTATTTGCCCCAGCACCATTGCCCAGCATGCGGCACTGGCCTGCTTTGAGCCCGACAGCCTGGCCGAATACGAGCGCCGCCGCAGCGAGTTCAAGGCCCGGCGTGACTACTTCATTCCCGAGCTGAACCGGCTGGGTTTGACCGTGCCGGTCATGCCCGACGGTGCTTTTTACGCCTATGCCGACTGCTCACAACTGGCAGCGAAATGGGGTCTGGCGGGAAGCTGGGAGTTTGCCTTTGAGCTGATGAAGCGTGCCCATGTGGCGGTCACCCCGGGGCGCGATTTTGGCCATGCTGAGCCGCAGCGGTATGTGCGCTTTTCAACCGCCAGCGGCATGGCGCAGTTAACCGCAGCGGCGGCACGGCTGCAAGAAGTCGCGCGCTGACCATGTTCAGTTGGCCGGTACGCGTCTACTGGGAAGACACCGACGCAGGCGGTATTGTTTTTTATGCCAACTACCTGAAATTTTTTGAACGTGCGCGCACTGAATGGCTCAGGTCACTGGGTATCGGGCAGCAGCAACTCAAAGCGTCAACCGGCGGCATGTTTGTGGTGGCACAAACCAGCGTTCGTTATCTGCGCCCCGCCCGGCTCGACGATGAACTGATGGTGACGGCCAGCTTGCAGCAAAGTGGCCGCGCGTCCATGACAATCGAGCAACAGGTACTGTTGAAAGACACCTTGCTATGTGAGGGCAGTATCCGCATTGGCTGGGTCGATGCAAGCAGCATGCAGGCCGCGCGAATCCCGCTAACCATTATCGAAAGTTTGAGAGTCAAACCATGAATCAAGACCTGTCGATTGTTAACCTCATCCTTCATGCCAGCTGGGTTGTTCAGGGCGTGGTGGCGCTGCTGGTGGGCGTGTCTATCGCCAGCTGGGCTGCCATTATTCGCAAAATCATGGCCCTGAAAAAAGTGCAGCGACTCAATGATGCGTTTGACCGCGAGTTCTGGTCAGGCACCAGTTTGAATGACCTGGCCGCTGGCGCTGCAAAAAATGCCAGACATGCGGGCTCGATGGAACGCATTTTTGCCAGTGGTATGCGTGAATACCAAAAACTGCGCGAGCGCCGCATCACCGACGCGGGGACGCTGATGGACGGCGCGCGCCGCGCCATGCGGGCCAGCTACCAACGCGAGATGGATGCGATTGAAGCGAACCTGTCGTTTCTGGCGACGGTTGGCTCCGTGTCGCCTTATGTGGGTTTGTTTGGGACGGTGTGGGGCATCATGCATGCCTTTACCGGGCTGGCCGCGCTGGAGCAGGTCACCCTGGCCACGGTGGCACCCGGCATTGCCGAGGCGCTGGTGGCCACTGCCATCGGCCTGTTTGCAGCCATTCCGGCGGTGGTGGCCTACAACCGCTTCGCGCATGACATTGACCGCATTGCCAACAAGCTGGAAACTTTCATTGAAGAGTTTTCAAATATCTTGCAGCGCAATCTGGGCACCCAATCGCCTTCAAGGTACTGACCATGGCCTCCGTCAACACCAGAGGCCGTGGCCGCCGCACCATCAGTGAAATCAACATGGTGCCCTTTATTGACGTGATGCTGGTGCTGTTGATTATTTTTATGGTCACTGCACCACTGATCACCCCCAGCATGATTGCGCTGCCCAAAGTGGGCAAGGCGGCCGCGCAGCCCGCCAGCCCAGTGCAGATCATGATTGGCAAAGACGGGGCGATCCAGCTCAAAATCAAAACCGACAGCGTGCCAAGCACCGTGAGCACTGTCGCGGCTGACATTGTGAAGCGGGAGCCCAAAGTCACCCTCGCCGCTGCGGATGCTGTTCCGGTGGTCATCAGCGCCGACAAATCGATCCAATACGAAACCGTGGTCAAGGTGATGGACCAGCTGCAAAAAGCCGGCGTGTCGCGTGTGGGCTTATCGGTTCAAACGGGCAAGTAAGGCAGCAGCATGCCCAGCACAGCCGACCGGATTGACTTGGGACCACCGCGAGATGCGGGTGCGATCAGCTCATTTGGCTTGGCCTTGCTGGTTCATGCAGCGCTGATAGCGGCGCTGACCTGGGGCGTGAACTGGAAACGCAGCGACCGTTCGGTGGCCTTTGAAGCTGAGTTGTGGTCCAACACGCCGCAGGAAGCGGCACCCAAACTGGTTGAGGCTGCCCCACCGCCACCGCCGCCACCTGAACCCGCACCGAAAGTGCAAGAGGTCAAGCCGCCCGACTCCAAGGTGGACATGGCGCTGGAGCAGGAAAAAAAGCGCAAGCTTCAGGCTCAGAAGGCCCAGCAGGCCCAGCAGGCCCAGCAGGTCCAGCAGGCGCGGGCTGAAAAGGAACTCAAGCTCAAGCAGGAACAAGCCAAGCGCAAAGCGGCTGAAGAGGCCCAACGGCTAGAGGCTAAAAAGCAGCTGCTGCAAAACCAGGCCAACGCCGCAGCGCTTGAAGCGCAGCGCAAACAAAACATTGCCCGCGCCCTGGGCCTGGCCGATGCCAGTGGCGGCGAGACCGCCAAAGGTACAGCGCAAAAGTCAGCTGGGCCTTCAGCCAGTTACGGCGGCATGGTCAGGGCCAGAGTCAAACCCAACATCGTGTTTACCGAAGACATCGCCGGCAATCCCAGCGCCGAGGTTGAAGTACGCACGGCTGTTGATGGCACCGTCATGAGCCAGCGGCTGGTCAAGACCAGCGGCAACAAGGCCTGGGACGATGCGGTTGTCAAAGCCATCATCCGCACTGAAAAAATGCCGCGCGATACGGATGGCCGTGTGCCGACGCCGATGATTCTGGAATTCCGACCAAAAGACTAACGCTATTAGATAAGGAGCGGCTCGCTCATTAGATTTTGGAAGCCTCACGCCGACTTTAGGTGTGAAATGCAAGAACCATGAAAAAGCCAGTATGCGCTTGAAACTTTTTGGCCAACCGCCACGCTCGGGTAAGCTAGATTTGTAACTGTGTGTCATAGTGTGGTATTTTTGGATCAAATTTAGTTTTCAGCCCTCCAAATGAACCTGTTACAAATTATCGGATGACCATGACTCAAGCTGCCACCACCCCACGCGCCGACAAAATCATCATCGTTGACGATGACGCCAGAATTCGTGACCTGCTGCGTCGTTACCTGGCGCAGGAAGGGTTTGAGGTCATCCTGGCCGAAGACGGCAAGGCGCTCAACCGCATTTTGCTGCGCGATGCCGTCGATCTGATTGTGCTGGACCTGATGATGCCCGGCGAGGACGGCCTGTCCATTTGTCGCCGGTTGCGGGCCGCCAATGACAAAACTCCCATCATCATGCTGACCGCCAAAAGCGAGGACGTTGACCGTATCGTGGGGCTGGAGGTGGGTGCCGACGACTATTTGTCCAAGCCATTCAACCCGCGCGAGCTGCTGGCCAGAATCCACGCGGTGCTGCGCCGCCGTCCCACCAGTGAAGTGCCAGGTGCACCATCGCAGGATCAGGAAGTGATCGCCTTTGGTCCCTTTTCGTTTGATTTGGGGCTGCGCATCCTGCAAAAAAATGGCGAGGAATTGCCTTTGACCACGGGCGAATTTGCGATGCTCAAAACGCTGGTACGCCATCCGCGCCAGCCCCTGTCACGTGAAAAGCTTGCGCAGCTGGCGCGCGGCCGCGAGTTTGAACCGTTTGACCGCAGTCTGGATGTGCAAGTCTCGCGCCTGCGCAAACTCATTGAGGTCGACCCCGCCGCACCGCGCTACATCCAGACCGTGTGGGGAGTTGGTTATGTGTTTGTACCGGACGGCACCAGCTGAGGCGCGTTGCAAAATGATGCGCCTTGCCCTTTTGCAATGGGGTTAAGACTTGATGGAAGCGACCGGCCCCATCCCCCTGGAAACCGCCCCCGCCCCGCTGGAGTTGCAGGCGCGCCGGGGTTTCAGCCTGTTCTGGCGCACCTTTTTCTTTTTATCGCTGTTGTTGTTTGCCTCCATCGTGGCATGGATACAAACCTTCCGCGCGCTGGAGTCCGAACCGCGCGCCGTGCAAAGCGCGCAGCAGCTGGCGTCCCTGGTTAATTTAAGCCGGGCAGCGCTGCGTCATTCCGATGCGATCGCCAGCGTCTCACTCATCAAAATCCTGGCAGATGAAGGGGGTGTGCGCATCAGCCTGCGCGAACCCAAAGATACATTTGTGGTGCTTAACGGCGACAATCTGGTTCGGCGTACCAGTGAAGAACTCAAAATCAGGCTGGGCGCAGACACCGTGGTCGCCAGCAGCGTGAACAACCAAAATGGTTTGTGGGTCGGCTTTTCCATCGACAAGAACCAGTATTGGCTGCAAACCGATGAATCGCGCATGGGCGCGGCAATACGCAGTACCTGGCTTATCTGGCTCATCACGGCGGCGGCTCTGTCGCTGGTCGGGGTGGCATTTATCGTCCGGCTGATCAATAGCCCCCTCAAGCAGTTGTCGTTTGCCACCAGCCGCATGCGCGGCGGTGCTTTTGATGCCAGCTTGCTGGACGAAAGGGTCGCCACCAGCGAGATTCGCGAGGTCAATATCGGTTTTAACCGGATGGCCGAGCAGTTGTCAACAATTGAACAAGACCGGGTCATCATGCTGGCCGGCATATCGCATGATCTGCGCACACCGTTGGCACGCCTGCGGCTTGAAACCGAACTGAGCGTTGCCGACGAGGACGCGCGCGCGCACATGGCTGCCGACATTTCGCAGCTCGATGCCATCATTGACAAGTTTCTTGACTATGCCCGCGCTGACCCGGCCAAGTTGGAGAGCGTGTCGCTCAATGCTGTGGTGAAGGCGGCGGTGTATGCGGTGGGTGAGGCTGATGACATGCGCATTACCGTCACCATGCCTGACGACCTGAACGTGCTGGCAGACGAAACCGAGTTGCTCAGGGTGATGTCCAACCTGATTGAAAACGCGCGGCGCTACGGCAAAACACCCGAAACCGGCATCGCGCTGGTCGACATCACTGCCAAGACGCGCGAACAGTGGGTATTGATCAAGGTGCGTGACCACGGCATGGGCGTTGCGCCTGACACGCTGCCCAAACTGACGCGGCCCTTTTTCAGGGGGGACGCAGCCCGCACAGCCGCTACAGGGGCGGGTCTGGGGCTGGCGATTGTCGAAAAAACAATCCAGCGCATGGGCGGCATGTTTGGCCTGGCCAATACCAATTCAGGCGGGCTGGCGGCTCATATCAAACTGCGCAGAAGTTAAAACAGCAGCGCCACGGCGCGCGCCTCCATGCTGAGCCCTTGCCCAACGGGGCCCAGCTTTTCCGCTGTTTTGGCTTTGACATTCACCCGGTTAGGGTCCAGACAGAGCGCATCGGCGATGCGGTTTTTCATGGCGGGAATATGACTGGCCAGCTTGGGTGACTGGGCGATCACCGTGCTGTCGATGTTGCCTATCTGCCAGCCTTGCGCTGCCACCAGACGCGCGGTTTCAACCAGCAGCACCATGGAGTCCGCACCTTTGAAGCGGGCATCCTGATCAGAAAAATGCGAGCCAATGTCGCCCAGCCCGGCAGCGCCCAGCAGCGCGTCAATGATGGCGTGCAGCAACACATCGGCGTCTGAGTGGCCCAGCAAACCGGTGCTGTGCGGTACTTCAACGCCGCCAAGGATGAGTTTGCGACCGGGCACCAAGGCGTGGCAGTCCCAGCCCTCGCCAATACGAAATGAAGGGGTGTTGGCAAGATCAGCAGGCATGTTCAGCTTTCAATCGGCCCTCAACCGACCTTGATCGGCTTTGATCGGCCTCTAACCGGTTTTTCAAAATCGCTTCGGCCAGGGCAAAGTCTTCCGGGTAAGTGACCTTGAAATTTTGCGCACTGCCCCGTACCAGCAAAGGCTTAAAACCCTGCGCTTCCATGGCGCTGGACTCGTCGGTCACCGCATCGCCAGCAGCACCAAGCGCAGCCAACAGGGTGCCTACGCGAAACATCTGGGGCGTTTGTGCCAGCCATTTGTCGGCTCTTGAAATCGTGGCTGCGACCCGGCCTTCAAAACTGCTTTTGAGAGTGTCGGACAGCGGCAGGCCCAGCAAGCCGCCCACCGCATCGTTTTGGCAAGCGTCCATCAAGGCGCGGATTTGCTCGGGCTTGATCAGGCAGCGGGCCGCGTCGTGTACCAGTACCCAGTCATCGGCTTTAGCCGTTTGCGCCAGCAAGGCCTCAAGGCCGTTGCGCACGCTCAGCGCACGGGTGGCACCGCCCACGGCCATCTGCGTGTCGTGGGGCTGGTTGAAATCAGGGCAAGCCTGCTCAAAGCCCTCATCGCCGGGGGAAGTCACCACCCAGATACCCGTGATGCCCGTGACCTGCCTGAAGGCCTGCAGCGTGTGCCAGACCATGGCTTTGCCTGCCAGCAGCTGGTATTGCTTGGGGCTTGGGGTATTTGCCCGGCTTCCCGCTCCGGCGCAGGGAATCAAGGCGAAAAATCGGGGTTTGGCAGGCTCTGACGTCATGCGGTCATCATAAATTCTAAAATGATGCCATTGTTTAGTAAGCACCCCACTCTTTTCAGTTTGGGGTGCTTTGCGTTTTCTGCTGCTTTTGGACCACCCTTTTTCAACGAATTCATGGATTTACCCAAACTCACCCCTGGCAAACGCTTTACCCTGCCGCAGCCTGTTGGCTCGGCAGATGCCGTGCTGATTGCGCAACTCGGCTTGAGAGAAAAAGCTGCTGGCAAGCTGGTAGCCATCGTCACATCCGATGCCACCACCGCCCAACGGCTGATGCAGGAGCTGGCTTTTTTCGCCCCTGATTTGCGCTGTGCGCTCTTTCCTGACTGGGAAACGCTGCCATACGACACGTTTTCGCCGCATCAGGACCTGATCAGCGAACGCCTGGCCACGCTGTGGCGCATTCAGCAAAAGAGCAAAGACTCCGGCGCTGATGTCGTCATCGTGCCCGCCACCACGGCGCTTTACCGTCTGGCTCCGCCCAGCTTTTTGGCAGGCTACACCTTTGAATTCAAGGTCAAGCAAAAGCTGGACGACGCCAAGCTCAAGGCGCAGCTGACGCTGGCCGGCTACAGCCACGTCACCCAGGTGGTCAGCCCCGGTGAATACGCGGTACGCGGCGGCTTGATTGATTTGTTCCCGATGGGCTCACTGGTACCGTTTCGGGTTGATTTGTTTGACGACGAGATTGACAGCATCCGCACCTTTGACCCGGACAGCCAGCGCTCTTTGTATCCGGTGCCCGAAGTGCGCCTGCTGCCAGGCCGGGAGTTTCCGATGGACGACGATGCGCGGGCGCGCTTTCGCAATCGCTGGCGCGAACTGCTGGACGGCGACCCGACGAAAAGCCGCATTTATAAAGACATCGGCAACGGTGTGGCCACCGCAGGCATTGAATATTATTTGCCGCTGTTTTTTGAAGAAACCGCCACTGTTTTTGACTATCTGGGTGCCAACGCGACAGTCGTTTTGCATGGTGATCTGGAGCCCGCTTTCCAGCGCTTTTGGCAAGACACCAAGGACCGCTACCGGCTGGTCAAGGATGCGCCAGACCGGCCCGCCTTGCCGCCCGAATCGCTGTTTTTAAGTGCCGAGCAGTTTTATGCACGCGCCAACGACTACGCACAGTTGGCGCTGCGTGCAGGTGTGGACGATGTTGAACACAACACCCACTTTCAAAAGCTGGACGACATGGCCGTGGTGCGCGGTGCAGAAGACCCGCTGACCCAGCTCAAAAGTCACATCAAAAACACGCCCCAGCGCGTGCTGATCCTGGCCGAAAGCGACGGCCGCCGCGAGAGCCTGCTGGATTTTCTGCGCGCCAGCGGCGTCAGCCCGCCCGCGTTTGATTCGCTTGAAGACTTCCAGACCAGCCCGGAAAAGCTCGGCATCGCCACCGCCGCTTTGAACGTGGGTTTCAGCTGGCTGGATGGCGACATTGACTTCATCACCGAGACCGAACTTTTCGCTGCGGGCATGGCGGTGCGCCGCCGCAATAAAAAACAGGAAAAAGTCAGTGACGTTGAAGCGCTGATCAAGGACCTGTCAGAGCTCAACGTCGGCGACCCGGTGGTGCACAGCGCCCACGGCATTGGCCGCTACAAGGGACTGATCAACATGGACCTGGGGCAAGGCCCGTCCGAGTTTTTGCATCTGCAATATGCCGACGATGCGACGCTGTATGTGCCCGTCAGCCAGTTGCAGCAAATCAGCCGCTACACCGGGGTGAGTGCCGACGAGGCACCGCTGCATCGCTTAGGCGGCGCGGCGTGGGATAAAGCCAAACGCAAGGCCGCTGAACAGGTCCGCGACTCGGCTGCCGAGCTGCTCAACATCTATGCCCGGCGCGCCGCACGTGAAGGCCACGCCTTCAGATACTCGCCGAACGACTACGAAACCTTCGCCAACGACTTTGGCTTTGACGAAACCGCTGACCAAAGCGCTGCCATTCATGCGGTGATTCAAGACATGATCAGCCCACGCCCGATGGACCGGCTGGTCTGCGGCGATGTGGGCTTTGGCAAAACCGAAGTAGCCCTGCGCGCCGCCTTTATTGCGATCACGGGTGGCAAGCAAGTCGCCCTGCTGGCCCCCACCACGCTGCTGGCCGAGCAGCACTTTCAAACCCTGTCAGACCGCTTTGCCAAGTGGCCTGTCAAGGTCGCCGAAATGAGCCGTTTCAGATCGGCCAAAGAAATCACCGCAGCTATCAAAGGCATTGCCGACGGTACGATAGACATTGTGGTGGGCACCCACAAGCTGCTGAGCAAGGACATCCACTTTCCGCGCCTGGGGCTGCTCATCATTGACGAAGAACACCGCTTTGGCGTGCGCCACAAAGAGGCCATGAAGGCCATGCGCGCTGAAGTTGACGTGCTGACGCTGACCGCCACACCTATCCCCCGCACGCTGGGCATGGCGCTAGAAGGTTTGCGCGACTTGAGCGTGATTGCCACAGCGCCGCAACGGCGGCTTGCGATCAAGACCTTTGTGCGCAGCGAAAGCAATGGCGTGATTCGTGAAGCGGTGCTGCGCGAGCTCAAGCGTGGCGGGCAGGTTTACTTCTTGCACAACGAGGTCGAGACGATTCAAAACCGCCGCGAAAAGCTGGAGGCGCTGCTGCCCGAGGCCCGCATCGCGGTGGCCCACGGCCAGATGCCTGAGCGCGAACTCGAGCGCGTGATGAAAGACTTCGTCGCCCAGCGCTACAACCTGCTGCTGTGCTCCACCATCATTGAAACCGGCATTGACGTGCCGACCGCCAACACCATCGTCATGGCCCGCGCCGACAAGTTTGGCCTGGCGCAGCTGCACCAGTTGCGCGGCCGGGTGGGCCGCAGCCACCACCAGGCTTATGCGTATTTGATGGTGCCCGACATTGAGGGCCTGACCAAGCAAGCCGGCCAGCGGCTGGAAGCGATTCAGCAGATGGAAGAACTCGGCTCAGGCTTTTATTTGGCCATGCACGACCTGGAAATCAGGGGCACGGGCGAGGTGCTGGGCGAAAACCAGTCCGGTAACATGATGGAAATCGGCTTTCAGCTCTACAACGAAATGCTGACAGAAGCAGTGCGCTGCCTGAAAGCCGGCATTGAGCCCGACTTGCTGAACCCCTTGACAGTCACGACCGACATCAACCTGCACGCGCCGGCTCTGCTGCCCGACGACTATTGCGGCGACGTGCATTTGCGCCTGAGCTTTTACAAAAAGCTGGCAACGGCCAAAAACACCGACCAGATTGACGCCCTGCTAGAAGAAATCGTTGACCGCTTCGGCAAGCTGCCGCCGCAGGGCCAGACGCTGATCGACGTGCACCGCCTGCGTGTCATTGCCAGGCCCTACGGCGTGGTCAAAGTTGATGCCGCGCCGGGCGTCATCAACATCACCTTCAAAAAAGACCCGCCCATCGACTCCATGGCCATCATGCATCTGATTCAAAAAAACCGGCACATCAAACTGGCCGGCAATGAAAAGCTGCGGATTGAAAAAGACCTCCCCGAGGCCAAAGACAGGGCGCAAATGGTGCGAGATGTGCTGCGCAGTTTGGGGCAGCCCAAGGTGGTGGAAACTTCAGCATAGGCTTGGGCATATGCTAAACTCGCTGCATCTGCATCTCAGGAGCGCAACGTGAACCACGTCTCTGACATCATCCCCCCATACCTCGCTGATAGTCCTGTACGTCACGTCAGCTTGTTTCGCAACGGTGCCAATCAGGCGGTGCGCATCCCCAAAGAGTTTGAGCTGCCAGGCAAGCAGGCCACGATGCGGCGTGTGGGCAACCGGTTGATCATTGATTTGGTCGAACCGAAGCACCCGCGTGGCACAGTTGGTGCGCTGGTTGCGGCGTTAAAAGAGCTGAGCCAACTCGGGCCAATCGATGAAGAGTTTCCTGATGTGGATGAAGGGTTGCTGCCCCTGGATGACATCGACTTTGGTGAAGACTGATGGCGGACTTAAAAACCACCTACCTGTTTGATACCAACATCCTGTCTGACATGATGCGCGACCCAAACGGAGTCGCATCACAGCGTTTTCAGCAAATTGCCAAAAGCACACCTGATATCAGGTTATGCACCAGCGTCGTTGTCCAGTGCGAGCTGCTGTTTGGTATGCGTCGCCGTACTAACCCACGCTGGCAGACACACTACGAGAAAGTACTTGAATCCGTTGAAATATTGCCTTTGAGTTCAACCGTTGTACCCAGCTATGCCAGCTTGCGCGGCCTGCTTGAAGCTGCGGGCACGCCCATAGGCGCAAACGACTTGCTGATCGCGGCACACGCCTTGGCCCTAGATGCCACCTTGGTCAGCGCCGACGCCGAATTTTTGCGTGTGCCAGGCTTGCAGCTTGAAAACTGGCTGGCAGTCGAGGTTTGACGCTTAAACAGTTAAAAATTTCTCAAAAATACCGAATCAGCCTATAAGCCAATAAATACATGGGCAAGCAGCTATTAAAATAATAGTATTATCAATTCATGAACCTAACAGAAATATCGCCAGGCCTGGTCATTCAAGGCTTCACGCCGCCCTTGGCGCTGGCCAACTTTAAGCTGATCGCCTTTGACATGGACTCGACGCTGATCAACATCGAATGCATTGACGAGATTGCCGATGCGGTAGGCTTGAAGGCCGAAGTCGCCGCCATCACTGAGGCCACGATGCGCGGTGAGATTGCTGACTTCAAAACCAGCTTGCGCCGCCGCGTGGCGCTGCTCAACGGCGTGAGTGTGGCCAGCATGGAACGCGTGTATGCCGAACGCCTGCAACTGAACCCTGGGGCCAGTGAGCTGGTGGCCGCTTGCAAAAAAGCCGGCATGAAGGTGTTGCTGGTGTCGGGCGGGTTCACGTTTTTTGCGGATCGTGTGGCGGCGCGGCTGGGCATTGACTACGCCAAGTCCAACCAGCTTGAAGCGCTAAATGGCGTGCTGACGGGCCGACTGCTTGACCAGCCTTGGGGCGATATTTGTGATGGCGAGGAAAAGCGCAAAACGCTGCTTGAAACCTGCACGCTTTTGGGCATTCAGCCAAGCCAGGCGATAGCCATGGGCGATGGCGCCAATGACTTGCCGATGATGGGCGCATGTTCTGACGCAGGAGGCTTGTCAGTGGCCTACCATGCCAAGCCCAAAGTGCGCGAGCAGGCGATGGTGGCCATCAACGCGGGCGGGCTTGACCGCTTGCTGGAAGTGCTGGTTTAGGCGGCTCAAGCCAGCAAGCCCTGCCGCCTGATGGCGGACAAATTGCCCTTTAATTTTCAGATTGTCGATTTAGATGTTGGGTAAAGCCACCCACTGGCCCGCCAGTTGATGAATGGCAATCCGCTGGTCAAACACGGCCTCCATCGCCCGGTGACTGGCCGCATCACGACAAGCACCCTGATGGGTGACGCGGCCAGCGGCCATGACCACCACGTCATCGGCTTGCAGCGCAAACGAAATTTCATGCAGCACGCTGATGACAGTTTTGCCGCTGGCGACCAGTGATTTGGCGGTCAAGAGCCAGTCGGTTTGATGCGGCGGGTCCAGATTGGCCAGCGGCTCGTCCATCAGCAGCACCTCGGCCTCAACTGCCAGGGCGCGCGCCAGCAACACGCGTTGGCGTTCACCACCAGAAAGTTGCCCGAGCGCCCTGCCCCGCCAGTCCCAGGCGTGGGTGGAACGCAAAGCTTTTTCAACCGCAGCGTGGTCTGCCGCACTGGCCGGTGCCAGCCAGGGCTGGTGCGGCAAGCGGCCCAGCATGGTGACGTCATAGGCGGTCAGGTCATCAGGGGAAGCTTCGTTCTGACCCAGCCAGGACAGCTGCTGGGCCCGCTGTTTGGCGGGTAGGCTTTGCATGGGCTGGGCTAGCAATTCGACTGACCCTGAAAATGGCGTCAAGCCCGCCAGCACCTTGAGCAGCGTCGATTTGCCGGCACCGTTCGGCCCGACGATGCTGGTCCAGCGGCCGCGCTGAAAATCAATCGAAATATCACTCAAAACCTCGATATTTCCGAGCTTGGCCGTTATTTTGTATGCGCGAGCAGCTACTGAATCTATAGCGTCAGTCACAACCCAGCCCCTCGCCCGGTATGCCTGTGCATCAACCACAACAAGTAGCCACCGCCCAGCACAGCCGTCAGCACGCCGACGGGCAGCTCTTGGGGTGCCATCAGCCAGCGCGCCAGCACGTCGGCCGCTGCCAAAAGCACCGCGCCCATCAGGCTGGACAAAACAATCAGGCGGCCGTGCGTGGTTTTAACCACCGACCGCACCAGATGCGGCGCGGCTAAACCCACAAACGCGATCAAGCCCGTTTGCGCCACGGCGGTGCCTGTGCTCAGCGCCAGCACCGCCACCAGCGCAGCGCGTATTTGCGGCAGTTGCAGCCCCAGGCTTTGGGCGGTAGATTCGCCAAGCGCCAGGCCGTCGAGTACGTGGCTCATCAGCCAGGCAGCTGTCAAGCTGATGCCGAACGCCGAGGCCAGCAAAGCGCAGGCTGGCCAACCCACAAAGGCGGTGGTGCCAAGCATGAAGCCTTGCATGGCCTGCATGATGTCGGGCGTGAGCAGCAGGATCAGTGAGGTGACCGCACCCAGCACCACGCCCACCACCACGCCCGCCAGTAGCAGGCGCACCGTGTGCTGCACGCCTTTGGCCAGCAGCAAGGTCAGCAGTACCGCAGCAACGGCACCCAAGAACGCAGCGCCCGTCAGCCCCAGCCGGGCAACCCATTGCGTGGCCAGCGGTGACACGCCAAACAGCGCCATGGCCAACGCCACCCCAAAAGATGCGCCAGAGGCGCTGCCCAGCAAATACGGGTCGGCCAGCGGATTGCGAAACAGGCCCTGCGCCACCGCGCCCGCCAGTCCCAACAGTGCGCCAGCCAGCCAAGCACCCAGCGTGCGCGGCAAACGGATTTGCCAAATGATTTGCATGGCTTGCGGGTCGCGCTGCATATTGGCAAGCGATTCAATGCCTGTGCTGCCAACGGTGATGCCCAGCAGCAGCAAACCGCCGGATGCGGCAAGCAACAGGCTTGCCAACCAAACCGCTTGGCGACTTTGCGCCTTATTCATGGGTTTCTAAACACTTCGCCATCAGCCGCGCTGCCTCTGCCATGCGCGGGCCCGGCCGCATCACCACGTCGGAATCACCCACGCCAAAGACGCACACTTGGTTGTTCTTCACAGCTTTGATGCTGTGCCAGCCGGGGTAGGACACGGCATTGACCGGGCTGGAGTCGCCCATCATGATCACGTCAGGATTGGCGCGCACCACGTATTCGGGGTTCAGCAGCGGGAAGGGGCCCAGCTTGGCGGGTACCACGTTCTTGACACCCAGTCGCGTGAGGGTTTCGCCAATGAAGGACGACTCGCCCGCCGCATACGGCCCGCGGCCAACGTCAACATAAACCCGCGCCGATTTGGCTTTGGCGGGCAGCGACTGTGCGGCCGCCGACACGCTGCTGTCGATGATGCGCCACAAACGATCTGCACCTTGCGCCTCGGGAACGGCCAGCAGCACACCCAGCACTTGCAACACGCGTTTGACATCCGCATGGTTTTGGGTTTGCAATGCCACCACCTTGATGCCGAGTGCCTCCAGCCGTTCGGTTGAGCGTGACGCGCCAGAGACCAGCACCACGTCGGGCTTCAAAGCCACGATGCCTTCAATGTTCGGGTCCATGCCGCCGCCAAGTTTGGGCAGGTTCTTTAAAGACTCAGGGAAGTTGGAATAACGGTCAACACCCACCAGGCGCTGGCATTGCTCCATCGCGCACACGCTTTCGGTCAGTGACGGCAACAAGCTGACGATGCGCTGCGGTGTTTGTGCAAAAGTGACAGTGACGCCCCGGTCATCTGTGACTTGCAAGGCTTGAGCTGACCCGCAAAAAACCATCAGCAGTATGAGCAGATATTTCATGCTTGCCCCCTCAAGACCAAGAGCAAACCAGTTGCCATGAAGGTGCCTCGCCGAGCCAGTCACCCGCCAACAGTTCGGCTGGGCGCGACTTGACGCTGCGCTGGCCGCCCAAAATAAGTCCGCTACGTGATTTCATGCCGTGAGTCCCGCCGACAGGCCGCCCTTAGGCGGGACAGCCCCCTCGGGGGGCAGCGTAGTACGCTACGTGCTGCCATGCAGGTCACCCCAGGCCATGATGATCTTGTGAATTTGCTCGACGCCGTCGGTCAAACAAGCTGGCCCGGGCTGCAAAATTTCGGCCGACTTGATCTCAAACAACTGGTCGTTTTGAACCGCATTGACTTCTTGCCAACCCGGTCGGGCACGCACATGCGCAGGCCTGAATCGGCGGCCGCACCAGGAGCCCAAAATAATGTCGGGGTTGCGCCGCACAATCTCTGCCCCGTCGGCAATGATGCGGCCCTTGCCCATCGGCTCTTTAGCCAACTCGGGAAAGCAGTCATCGCCACCGGCAATGCCGACCAGCTCAGACACCCAGGCAATGGCGCTGATGTGCGGGTCATACCATTCTTCAAAAAACACGCGTGGGCGGCGTTGCAAACAAAGGGCGGCCGCTTCAATCGCGAGCAGGCGACTTTGCATGGTTTTTATCAGTGCCAAACCTTTTTCAACTTGCCCGACCATCGCGGCCAACTGGTACATCATGGAGAAAATCTCGGCCACGCTGCGCTGGTTAAAAATCGTGACCTGAATGCCTTTTTTAACCAGTTGTGACGCAATGTCGGCCTGCAGGTCTGAAAAGCCAATCACGCAGTCGGGTCGCAACTCAACAATCTTGTCAATCTTGGCGCTTAAAAACGCGCTGACTTTGGGCTTTTCTTCCCGCGCACGAGGCGGGCGAACCGTGTAGCCGGATATGCCCACAATGCGGCGCTCTTCGCCCAAAAGGTACAGCCATTCGGTGGGCTCTTCCGTCAGGCAGACGATGCGTTGGGGGCCGTAGTCCATCATTTGCTTAGAAACTGTAAGTTAGTGACAGCAACAAGGCTCGTGGGTCAGATGGATAGTGGTAGTAGCTGTTCTTACCGCCAGCACCGGGTGTTGAAACAAAGCCATAACCTCCATACGCGGCATAGGTCGAGCCCGTCAAGTTCTTGATCGTCAGCCGGGTTTCGAGCTTGCCATAGGAACGGGCCAAAAAGACATCCGCAGTGGTGTAAGCAGGCATCTTGTCCAAGGTGGCAACGCTATCCGGGGATGCGTCGTAGTTCTGTTTAGACACGTGAAGCACTTGTACCCCTGCGCGAGTTCGAGCATCAATGGCCTGCAACCAACCCACGTTGTAGATTGCATTGGGAACCAAGCCCAGGGCCTGCCCGGCGTAGGCACCACTACGGTATTCGGCTCGCTGAAAACGCGCACCAAGCGACAAACGGCTCTTGGCCATGACTTGTATGGACCAGTTTGCTGTCAAACTGGTTCTCAGCACCTGATCGGCCAGGTTAGAGTTACTGAATGAAGCTGGGTTGTAGCGAATTTCGTCTTGCGTGACAGACTTACCCACAATGACCGAGAACTGCTGGCGGTCAGCCTTCAGGTCGTAGCCTACTTCATAGGCTTTGGTGATTTGCGGACGCAGCTCACCCGAAAAAATTCTGTTGCCGTTTGCATCAAAACCCCAGTACTCATCGGTACTGGCAAAACGGTAGGATTGGCTCACACGCAGATAGGTGCGGCTTGTATTGCTTAGTTTGTAATTCAAGGCCGCTTCATGTGCAGTAGCACCAAATGCCCCCGCAGCAGCTTGCGTTCCGCTGGACTTGTTTGAGTCAAAGTTGTTGTAGCTTTGGGTTTGTCTACGCGCACCCAAACTCAACTCCCACGCCTGGCCCAGAGGAATACGCGAGATCGCGTAGATCGATTGGTTGCGCAATTGAACTGATTGCAGGTCGCTGATGATGTTGCCTTGGTATTTAAACGGACCTTGGTTGGTCAAAATCAATTGCTGCGCTAAGGGGCCAAATGTATTGGATCCGTCTTGATTCGACTTTGAAAAGTCGTAGCCATACACCAGAGAGGTGCCATTGGCAAATTCGGTTCTAAATTTGGGTGAAAAGCTCAAATCTGTTCCATTTGCTCGGCTATGACCTGCGCCGGTGACATAGCCAAATGCACTGTCTAAAGAATCCGCTGTGTCGTAATAGGGCTGTTTGAAGTTGCTGGATCTTTTACCCAGTACCAGATCGGCATCCAGGGAGGTTTGATCGGACAAAGTTGTGAAGCCACCCAAACGCAAGCCGGACTGATTCAGCGTATTTTCAGAGCCTACATTGTTGAATTTAGCCGCCTGCTGATGACCTTCGCCCACTTTCCCCAAAACTCCACCTGGAAATCCATTAATTTGCTGTCCAAGCAAAACCTCACCAAACACATACCCCCGGGAGCCAAAGCTTTGCTTGACCTTGAAGGCTAGATTCTGACTTTTGGCCTGGGAATTTTCCCGCCAACCGGCAGAACGGCTGGCTCCCGCATTCAAGCTCACAGTCAGATCATTGATTTGGCGATCCAGATTGAAATTGAGCGACGAAGTGCCAAAAGACCCAAAACGAACGCCGACTTGGGTACGTTCCGGTATTTTTTCGTTGGTGATGATATGAATCACGCCGCCTGTTGCTCCTGCGCCGTATTGAACGCCGGCAGCACCAGGCGCAATTTCAATGCGTTGGATGGAAGACAGTGGGATGCCGCTCCAAACCACTTCGGAGGAATCAATCGGGTTGAGGCGGCGGCCATCCACAAGAATGAGTGTGTTTTGCGCAGCGGTCGGTCCAAAACCGCCCAAATCGACAGCAGAATTTAAGCCAAGCTGGCCAGCTGAAAT
>CAMARI010000046.1 GCA_945860515.1 Polaromonas sp. YR568 | reverse complement strand
TGGCTGAACATCACGGCCGGGTAAAACTGGTAGGCGTGCACCTCGCCTTTGGCGGTCACCAGCATGTCGCACACCATGCACAGGCGCTCGACATTCGGGTTGAGAGAACACAAACCGTTTGACAACTTTTCAGGCAGCATCGGGATCACACGGCGCGGAAAGTACACGCTGGTGGCACGGTCATAAGCGTCAACGTCAATCGCACTGCCTGTTTCCACGTAGTGGCTCACATCAGCGATGGCCACCAGCAAGCGCCAGCCCTTGCCTCGCCCCACTTTGGCGGGTTCGCAATACACGGCATCGTCGAAGTCGCGCGCATCTTCGCCGTCAATCGTCACCAGCGCGATGTCGGTCAAATCCACCCGGTTTTTCTTGTCTTGTGGGCGCACGGCATCAGGCAGCGTGCGGGCCAGCGCCAGCGCTTCGTCACTGAACTCATGCGGCACGCCGTATTTGCGCACCGCAATTTCAATTTCCATACCTGGGTCGTCAATTTCGCCAAGCACTTCCTTCACGCGGCCCACCGGCTGACCAAACAGCGCAGGCGGCTCGGTCAGTTGCACCACCACCACCTGGCCAGTTTTGGCCGAACCGATGGCCCCCTTGGGGATCAGTACATCCTGGCCATAGCGCTTGTCTTCGGGCGCAACCAGCCAGACACCACTTTCTTGCAGCAAACGGCCGATGATGGGGTTGGGTGAGCGTTCAATGATCTCGGTGACGCGGCCTTCAGGCCGGTTTTTGCGGTCGTGGCGGACGATGCGCGCCTTGACGCGGTCTTTGTGCAGAACGGCACGCATCTCATTGGGCGGCAAATAGATATCGGCTTCCCCGTCGTCGCGTTGGACAAAGCCGTGGCCATCACGGTGGCCAGAAACGGTGCCCTCGAACTCTGCGAGGAGGCCAGACGCTGAGCTGGCACTGTGTTGAGTTGTTTTAATAAAAAGTCTCTTTAAAAGTTAGGACGGATGTCTTTTCAACGGTCCAAGCGGAAAGTATGCCGCCTAAACATTTCAGTCTCTGGATCAAAGACCAAGCTTGAATAATGGTACACTCACAGGCTTGCCCGGGTGGCGGAATTGGTAGACGCGCACGGTTCAGGTCCGTGTATCGCAAGATGTGGAGATTCGAGTTCTCTCCCGGGCACCAAAAATATTTTTGTTGGTTTATTTTTCAAAATCATCACAAAAAGCCACTGCGATCCAGCGGCTTTTTTGTTGCCTGAACGGTTTTGACGTCAAAACGGAACGGCGATCAGGTCATGCCCCTGAACGCCCACAATCCGCGCCTTGGTGAACTCCCCCACCTTCATTGTTTTGCTGATTTTCTCGGGCGCCAGCAGCCTGACCACACCATCAATCTCGGGCGCATCGGCATACGTTCGACCCACACCGCCCTTGCGGCCCAAGGCCGGGGCAGAATCGACCAGCACCTGCATGGTTGCACCGACACGGCTTTGCAGTTTTTGGCTGGACACAGCCTCAGCCACCGCCATGAAGCGCGCACGACGCTCTTCGCGTAGCTCGATCGGCAGCATGCCTTCAAGATCGTTGGCCGTTGCACCCGCTACCGCGCTGTAGGCAAAGCAGCCCGCACGGTCAATTTTGGCTTCCTGCATGAACTCGAGCAGGTGCTCAAATTCGCTTTCCGTCTCGCCCGGAAAGCCTGCAATAAAGGTGCTGCGAATCACGATCTCAGGGCAAATCTCGCGCCAGCGCGCAATGCGCTCCAGATTTTTTTCACCACTGGCGGGCCGCTTCATGCGCTTTAAAACATCCGGGTGGCTGTGCTGTAAAGGCACATCCAGGTACGGCAGCACCTGGCCCGTGGCCATCAGCGGCAGTACGTCGTCAACACTGGGGTAGGGGTACACATAATGCAGCCGAACCCAAGCGCCGTAAGGCTCGGCAATCTCACCGAGCGCTTGAACCAATTCCAGCATGCGGGTTTTGATCGGCTTGCCATCAAAAAAGCCGGTCCGGTATTTCACATCAACACCGTAGGCCGAGGTGTCCTGGCTGATCACCAACAGCTCTTTGACGCCGCCTTCAAAAAGCGCACGGGCTTCAACCAGCACATCACCAATGGGACGCGACACCAAATCTCCGCGCATCGACGGAATAATGCAAAACGTGCAGCGGTGGTTGCAGCCTTCGCTGATTTTTAAATACGCATAGTGGCGCGGCGTGAGCTTGATGCCCGCCACACCAAATGAATTGGGCACCAGGTCCACAAACGGGTCATGCGGCTTGGGCAGGTTCAAGTGCACCGCATCCATCACTTCCTGGGTGGCATGCGGGCCAGTCACGGCCAGCACGCTGGGGTGCATTTGCCGCACCATGTTGCCGCCGTCCTCGCCGGCTTTGGCACCCAGGCAACCGGTCACGATGACACGGCCATTGGCGGCAAGCGCTTCTCCAATCGTGTCCAGGCTTTCCTTGACGGCATCGTCAATAAAGCCGCAGGTGTTGACGATGACGAGATCTGCACCTTCAAAGGTTTTTGAGGTCTGGTAGCCCTCGGCGCTCAGCTGCGTCAGGATCAGCTCAGAATCGGTCAGTGCCTTGGGGCAGCCAAGACTAACAAAGCCAACGCGTGGGGCAGGTTTATGGGTAATGGGTGTGGGGGGAGAAATAACTTCGCTCATGGCTCCATTGTCTCAGAGCCTCAAAATATCAGCGTTTGAGACCCAGCGCGCTCAACATCTGCTCGCTTTGCTTTCGCATTTGCTCCTGCATCTGCTCCTGCATTTGCGTGAACGCGCTTTTGGACTGCTCCACATAACTGCCCATCATCCCCTTCATCAGGGGTGACTGCAGGTTCATCAGCTTGGCCCAACTTTCGGGGCTCATCCCCTTGGCCTGTTCGGCCATTTTGACCTGCAAGTCCATGAAGCCTTGCACGTTTTTCTCAAGGTAAGCCCCCATAAAGCTTTGCATGGCGTTACCGTAAAACCGGATGATGTTGGCGAGCACTGCTTCTGTGAACATCGGCGCGCCGCCCGACTCTTCTTCAAGAATGATTTGCAGCAGGATGCTGCGCGTCAGGTCGTCATTGGTTTTGGCGTCCACCACGACAAAAGGTGAGTTGTCCATCACCAGTTGCCGCACGTCTGTCAGTGTGATGTAGGCAGAGGTTTCAGTGTCGTACAGCCGCCGGTTCGGGTATTTTTTGATGACCCGGCCCTGTTGAGGCGGCTCAGTCGGGGAATTCATAGAGGCTTTGGTTTTTGACACTGAACATTCCCGTAGGTGAATCACCACAACAGCCGCCCGCAAGATGGCGTGTGCGTTTAAAGATTCTAAGTAAGTTTGCCGCTTATGGGCATATGTCCAATCTCTGTGTTTACCCTGTGTTAAGGGAAACCAAACCAGAAGATTGGTAGGCGCAATTGGACTCGAACCAACGACCCCCACCATGTCAAGGTGGTGCTCTAACCAGCTGAGCTATGCGCCTAAAGTCTCGCCTCGCAGTATAACAGATCACTTTCTGCACGCCGACCTCACCCCGGCTACCCCGGCCACCAGGCCCAGCACCTGCTTGAGCCGCCCTGACTGCGTGACTTCTACCGTGAACGTCATCCACGCCGTGCCGCCCCGGTTGTCTTTCACCGATTGCGTTTGCACCCCAATCACGTTCATTTTCTCTTTGGCAAATACCTCTGAAATATCGCGCAAAAGGCCCTGCCTGTCCGATGCTTCAATCGCCACATCAACTGGGTAGGCTGCGCCGTCAGCGTTTTTGGGCGCGTTCCACTCGACCTCAATGACCCGGTCGGGGCTGCCATGCGCCATGTTGCGAAAGTTGCTGCAATCGCTGCGGTGCACGCTCACGCCTTTGCCTTTGGTCACAAAGCCCAAAATATCGTCAGGTGGTGCAGGCTTGCAGCACTTGGCCAATTGCGTCAACAGCGACCCCATGCCAACCACCAGCACACCGCCGCTGTTGGCCCTCGAGGCCGGGCGTGGTTTTTTGGCCAGCACATAGTCGTCTTGCGTGGGCGCGGGCTCTGGCGGCTTGAGCATGTTTTCAATCGTGCGCAGGCTCAGCTCGTCCTTGCCTACCACTTCAAACAAATCGTCCGCCGCCTTAAAGCCAAGCTGCGACGCCAGGTCGTCCAGCTTCACGGCGGTTTTGCCTTCGCGCTGCAACAGCTTTTCAACCGCCTCACGTCCCTTAGCGATGGTTTGCGCCATCTCCAGGGCGTTAAACCAGGCGCGTACTTTTGACTTGGCGCGATGGCTGCTTAAAAAGCCCAGTTCGGGGTTGAGCCAGTCACGCGACGGCCCGCCCTCTTTGACGGTGATGACTTCTACCGTTTGGCCGTTTTGCAAGGGCGTGTTCAGTGGCACCATCGCCCCGTCAATACGCGCCCCACGGCAGCGGTGGCCCACGTTGGTGTGCACACTGTAGGCAAAGTCAACAGCAGTCGCGCCCTGGGGCAGCTCGACAACGGCAGCGTCCGGGGTCAGCACATAAATACGGTCTTCAAACAAGCCGGGTTGGTCCGGATTTGAGCCGCCTGACAAGTCACGCTCCCAGGCCAGCAACTGCCTCAGTACCGCTATTTTTGCGTCGTATTCACTGCTGACCGACACGCCCGCATAACCCTTGGTGCCCGCCTCTTTATAAGCCCAGTGCGCGGCCACGCCATGCTCGGCATGGTCATGCATGGCTTGCGTGCGGATTTGAATTTCTACCGCCCTGCCCTCGGCGTCCCGCACCACGGTATGCAGCGACTGGTAGCCGTTTGATTTGGGCTTGGCAATATAGTCGTCAAACTCGCCCTCCATCGGCGCAAAGCGTGAATGTACAAAGCTGAGCGCTGCATAACAACCGTTCGTGTCTGCCGCAATCACCCGCAGCGCACGAATATCAAACACCTGTTCAAACCCAAGAGATTTGCCGCGCATTTTTTTAACAATGCTGTAGATGTGCTTGGGCCGGCCCTGCACCAGCGCTGCGACGCCGCTTTTGTTCAGATCTTGCTCCAGGTCGGCGCGCAGGCCTTCCATGAATTGCTCGCGCTCCACCCGTTTTTCATCCAGCAGCTGTGCGGTTTTTTTGTAGGTCTCGGGTTCTAAAAAACGAAAGGCCAGGTCTTCCATTTCCCATTTGATTTGCCAGATGCCCAGGCGGTTGGCCAGCGGCGCAAACACATGCAGAGACTCGTGCGCCAGCGCGGCTGAAGCAGTTTGCCGCGTCAATGCGCAATAGCGCAGTGTTTGCAGGCGTGACGCCAGCCGCAGCATGACCACCCGCAAGTCGCGCGAGAAAGCCAGCAGCATTTTTCGCACCGTCTCAAGTTGCGCTTTAGGGTCGTCGTCCAGCTGTGCCCTAGCCTTCGCCGAGCGTGCCTGCTGCTGCACGTTCACCAGCTTGGTTGTCTCCAGCGCCAGTTCGGCATAGTGCACGCCAAAGGCTTTGGCAATCACCTCCAGCGGCTTGGTCAGGTGCTGACAGGCATAGACCAGATAAGTGGCGGCCTGCATCGCCTCAGACCCGCCAATCCCCTTCAAGATTGCGGCGACAGCATCGGCATGCACCAGCGTGTTTTCGCCTGTGTCCAGCGTCTCGCTGGCAATCAGTGGCTCGGCAAACGCGCGCGCCCGGCTCAGCGCCTGAGGCTGGTCGGGCAGGCTGCTGGCCGTGGCATTGACGATTTGCGCACTGACGGCGGGCGCATGGCTTTTCATGGGCGAGTCGCTAACATTTCAGCCCAGCAAAAAGCCTGCAACAGCGGCCAGCTGGTTGGCGGCGACAACCGTCGGCGCATGACCCACACCGGCAAATTCAACCAGCCTGGCTTTGGGCCCGCGCCGGCCCATCGCCTGAGCGGTCGCCGGGCTGAGCAAGTCAGAATCAGCACCGCGCAGCAGCAAGGTTTGCGCGCTGATGTTGTCATACAGCTGCCACAGCGTTTTTTCGCCTTGCAGGGTGGACGCTTCGCTGGCCTGCTTGAAAGGCACAGCCAGCGCCGGGTCGTAATGCAGGCGCAGTTTGCCCGGCGCATCAGGCACCGGCCGCAGCATGGGCCGCGACAGCGCCAGCCACTGTTCAGGCGTGTGCGGGCCAAAGCCTTTTGAAATCGCCCACATCGCGTCGGCCCCCTGCTGCACCGAATCAAAGGTGACGGGCACACCCAAATAAGTGCCAATCCGCACAATCGACAGCCATTCAATCGCCGGGCCAACGTCATTGAGCACCAGTTTATGAACGGGAACAGGAAGTGGCAAACCCGGCTGCCCACACACCACCAAGCCAATCAAGCCGCCCATGCTGGTGCCAAACCAGTCCAGCGTGGTGATGGCAGCCTGGGCATGCAACTGCGCCAGCAGCGCCAGCATGTCGGCGGCGTAGGTCGGTATCTGGTAGAGCATCGGGTCTTTCAGCCAATCGCTTTCGCCGCGCCCCACCACATCCGGGCAAATCACGCGAATCTCGCCTTTGGCGGCTTCCACCAAGTGGGAAGCCAGCACGTCAAAGTCACGCCCCTGACGCGACAGGCCGTGCACGCACAGCACCACATGCGCTGCCTTGGGGTTGCCCCACTGCCAATAAGCCATGCGGTGGCCACCTGCGCTGATGCCCTGCCCCCGTGCGCTAGGTGGGCATTGAACGTATTGAAGGCTGGGCTGCAGATCAGGGGAGGTCATGTTTTAAGGCTTGATAAAAACTTGATAATGGCTTGACGGCTCATTCAATCATACGGAGAAACGCACATCATGCTCAAAGGTAAAACAGCACTCGTCACAGGTTCAACCAGCGGCATCGGCCTGGGCATCGCCAAGGCACTGGCAGCACAAGGCGCCAACATCGTCATGAACGGCTTCGGCGATGTGGCTGCGCCCAAGGGTGAAATTGTTGCGGCAGGCGCGTCTTACGGAGTGAAAGTGGTGCATCACAAAGCCGACATGAGCAAGCCCGGCGAGATCGCTGACATGATGGCCTATGCAGCCGCCGAGTTTGGCCAGGTCGATGTTCTGGTCAACAACGCAGGCATTCAGCACGTGGCACGCATCGAGAATTTCCCGGTCGACAAGTGGGACGCCATCATTGCCATCAATTTGTCGAGCGCCTTTCACGCCACCCGCCTGGCGTTGCCCGCCATGCAGGCGGCCAACGGCGGCAAGGGCTGGGGCCGCATCATCAACGTGGCATCGGCCCACGGCCTGGTAGCCTCGGCTGAAAAGTCAGCCTACGTCGCCTCCAAACACGCCATCGTCGGCCTGACCAAAGTCACCGCGCTGGAAAACGCCAAAAGCGGCGTGACCTGCAACGCCATCTGCCCCGGCTGGGTGCTGACACCGCTGGTACAAAAGCAACTCGACGACCGCGCCAAAGCGGGCAACATGACCATGGAAGCCGCCACCACCCAACTGCTGGGTGAAAAAGAACCCTCGCTGCAGTTCACCACCCCTGAAGAGCTGGGCGCACTGGCGGTGTTTTTCTGCTCCCCCGCAGGCAACAACGTGCGCGGCGTGGCCTGGAACATGGATGGTGGGTGGGTGGCGCAGTAAACATCTGTGCCCCGCGCCTTGGGTTAACAGCGCGAAACTTTGCACCTCAACTTCTTCAAACACTGTCTGATTTAAAAATTGGACAGCTCGTCAAGCTGCGCCGTCGCTAATTCAAAGAACGCCTGAGCGAAAAGCCGGCCGCAATGGCCGTGTTTTTCTGCTTCACTGCCCGCAAAAACGTGCACGGTTGCCAAGTGGGCTTTGGCAGCGCGGCAGCGGCAATCTAAGAAAAACCCCTCCGGCCGCTTAGGATTTTATATTTATCAATTTAGTCACTTTTGATATTTATTACAAAATTATCATATTATTAGACAAATACAGCTAAAAACTATAAAACAATCTAACCATTGGCCCTAATTGTTTTTTTTGGTAACAGTTTCGATAAACAGCCTCCAGCAAGTTTGCGTAGTTGGCTTTCTTTAACGGCAACGAAATTAAATGTATTCACACGGCTCGTTCAATCGCGTCTATCGCCTGGTCTGGAGCGCACTGCACCAGACTTGGGTAGTTGCCTCTGAACTGGCCGGTGGACGGGGCAAGAGCAGTTCAACACCCTCCCTGTTAAGCGCAGTGCTTTTGGCCTGCCTGAGCGGCGGTGCAGGGGCAGCGCCCCAGGGCGGGCAGGTGGTCGGGGGCAGCGGCAGCATCAGCACCAGCGGCAGCACCGGTCAAAGCACCACAACTATCACCCAAGCCAGCGACAAACTCTCCATCAACTGGCAAAGCTTCAACGTCGGCAAGACCGAGAGCGTTAACTTCGTTCAACCGTCTGCCAGCGCCGTCGCCGTTAACCGCATTTACGACACGCAAGGCAGCCAGATACTTGGGCGCATCAACGCCAACGGCCAAGTCTGGCTGATCAACCCCAACGGCGTGCTCTTTGGCAAAGACGCGCAAATCAACGTCGGTGGCCTACTCGCCTCAACACTGAACCCGGACGACGCCTCCATAGGCAGCGCACGCAGCAACTTCAGCGGCAGCAGCACGGCGGGCGTGGTGAACTTCGGCCAAATCAACGCAGCCCAAGGCGGCTATGTCGCGCTCTTGGGTCACAGTGTTTCCAACGCCGGGCAAATAAGCGCCCCCGGCGGCACGGTGGCACTGGGCGCGGGCAGCGCAGTCAGCCTGAACTTTGCCGGCAGCAAACTACTGGGTCTGGAGGTCACCGGCAACCATGTCAACGCGCTGGCTGAGAACGGCGGGCTGATTCAGGCCGATGGCGGGCAGGTGTTGCTGAGCGCCGGGGCGCGCAACAGCCTGCTGGCCAGTGTGGTCAACAACACCGGTGTGATTCAGGCGCGCACCGTGCAAGAGCAGGACGGCAAGATTATTTTGCTGGGCGGCATGGCGGCGGGCACCACCAACGTGAAGGGAACGCTTGATGCAAGTGCGCCCAACGGAGGCAATGGCGGGTTCATTGAGACCAGCGCCTACACGGTGAAAGTGGACGACAGCGCCAGCATCACCACCGCCAGCGCGCAGGGCACGCAAGGCCAGTGGCTGATTGACCCGTTCGACTTTTACGTCAAAGCCAGCGGGGGCAATATCACCGGGGCCGCTCTTGGCACGGCGCTGGGCAACAACAACGTGACGATTCAGACTGTCGCCTCGGCAAACCCGACCCTCACGGGTGCTACCGCCAGTGGCAGCTACCCCAGCGGATTGGGCGACATTTATGTGAACGACGCCGTTGCCTGGAGCGCCAACTACACCCTCACGCTCAACGCCCACAACAGCATCTACATCAACAGCCCCATCACCGCCACAGGCGCCAGCGGCAAGCTGGCATTGGAATACAGCCAGGGAACCGGCACAGGCAGCTACAGCGTGAACGCGCCGGTCAGCTTGCAAGCAGCAGTTGCCACAGGCACCTCGGGCAACTTCTCTACCAAACTTGCAGGCACGGCGACCACCTACTACACCGTCATCACCAGCCTGGGCAGCGCCGGTGACCAAAGCCTGCTGAGCGCCACCAACAGCTTGCAGGGCTTGGGCTATAGCACCCGCCTGAGCGGCAACTACGTGCTGGGTGCGGATATCGCGGCCAGCGGTACGTCTACTTGGAACAGTAACAGCGGTTTCTCACCGATTGGCGACGCTACCACCAACTTCACCGGCACCTTTGACGGCTTGGGCCACACCATCACCGGGCTGACCATCAGCCGCTCGGCGACCGACTTCGTAGGGCTTTTTGGTTTTATTAACTCCGCAGCATCTATCCGCAATGTCGGGCTTGTGGGTGGCAGCGTGAGCGGTGCCAGCCGCGTGGGTCATTTAGTGGGCGCCATAGGCGGGGGCGGCACGGTCAGTGGCAGCTACGCGACAGGCTCTGTCAGCGGCACAACCCAATACACCGGCGGCTTGGTTGGCGTCATGTCATCGGGCACGATCAGCAACAGCTACGCGACGGGTGCCGTGAGCGGTGCATCCGACGCTATGGGTGGACTGATTGGCACCATTGCTGGCGGCGGCACCATCAGCAGCAGTTACGCCACCGGCGCGGTCAACGGCACGACGCTTGTGGGCGGTCTGGTGGGAGTCCAATTCGCAGGAACGAACATCAGCGGCAGCTATGCCACCGGCGCGGTCAACGGCTCTTCCAACAGCACCGCCGGCGGTCTGGTTGGCCTCGGCCGGGGCACGATCACCAGCAGCTACGCCACCGGCACCGTGATCGGCAGGACGGTGGGAGGACTGGTTGGTAACAACGAGGTAGGGGTTATTGGTGCCAGTTATGCCACCGGCGCGGTCACTGGCTCTGGCGGTTTTACAGGTGGCTTGGCCGGATCGAACACGGGCACCATCACCAGCAGTTACGCAACCGGTGCAGTCATTGGCGCCACGAACACGGGCGGTCTGGTTGGCGTCAGTAACAGCACGGTTTCCAGCAGCTACGCCACCGGTACTGTCAACAGTACCGGCACCGGAGGCGTTGTAGGCGGGTTGATAGGCGCTTCCAACGTATTAAGCGTCGTGACGAACAGCTACGCAACGGGTGCTGTCACCGGGGCTTATTGGGTAGGCGGTTTGATGGGCTACAACACCGGCAGCTTGTCTGGCAGTTTCGCCAGTGGTGCGGTTACCGGCTCCAGTGGCGCGGTCCGTGTGGGTGGCCTGGTAGGCAGTGTGTTCAGCGGAGGCACCATTTCTGACAGTTATGCCACCGGGGCTGTCAGCGGGGGCACTTTCCGGGGCGGCTTGGTAGGTCAGATCAACTCGACCACCCGCTACTCGATTTCCAATACCTACGCCACCGGCGTGGTGAGTTCGAGCGGCGCGACCAATTACGGTGGGCTGATCGGGAGTGTGGTGGCAACGAGCGTGGGCAGTGTCAGCAACAGCTTTTGGAATTCGGACAACACGTCTTCCGCAGGCTTCGGCAGCGCGGGGAAAGGCTTGAGTTCTGCCGCGATGAAAACCGCGTCCAATTTCTCCGCCTGGTCCATTTCGTCGGCGGGCGGCAGCAGCAGTACCTGGCGCATTTATGACGGCTCGACCTCGCCTTTGCTTCGCACATTTTTGACCGCCCTGGCAACGGATACGCGCACCACCTATAACGGAGCGGTGCAATTCGGCACAGGCTATGGACTGTCCAATGTCTTTGGCACCGTGGCCAGCGGCACCAATGCGGGAACCTACACCGGCGGCACCCTCTATTCCAACCAAAAGGGCTACGACCTCAGCGGCAGCGGCACTTTAACCATCGCTAAAGCGCCCCTGACCATCACAGGTAGCAGCGCCAGCACCACCTACACCGGCGTAGCCCAGACGGTCAGCGGCTACACGGTCAGCGGCCTGGTGGGCAGTGACACCACTTCAAGCTTGAGCGGCGTGAGCGCCAGCGTGAGCGGCACCAACGCAGGCAGCTACACCAACTCAGTCACAGCCAGCACCCAGACCAACTACACGGTGAGCACTGCAAACGGCAGCTTGACCATCGCCAAAGCCGCCCTAACCGTCAGCGGCACCACCGCCTCTAGCAAGACCTACGACGGAAATACCAGCGCCGCCATCAACGTGGGCACACTCGGCGGGTTGGTGAACAGCGAAACAGTGACTGCCACCGCCAGCGGCACCTTTGACAGCCAGAACGCTGGTAGCCGCACGGCCACGGCCACCTACACGCTGGTCAGTGGCTCCGGACTGGCCTCTAACTACAGCTTGGCCGACACCACCCACAGCGCCAGCATCAACAAGAAGGCCCTGACCTACACCTCCGACGCCGCAAGCTTTCGCACTGGCACCCCCCTTACAGGCTTGACTGGAAAGCTGAGCGGTTTTGTGAACCAGGAAACACAAAGCACAGCGACAACCGGGACGCTGGCGTGGGTGACACCAGCCACCAGTGCCTCTGGCGGGGGCAGCTATGCCATCAATGGCTCTGGGCTGCTTGCGAACAACTACAGCTTCAGCCAAGCCGAAGGCAACGCCGCTGCGTTGACGCTGACGCAAACCACTTCATTCGTGCCAGTGCTAAGTACCACCCCGCTGCTCATTGACACAAGCTTTAAGCCAAAAGCAATGCTTACCTTGCCCAACAATAAATTTACAGAGTTAACGGACACAGCACCACTTAGCGAGCGCCAGCTGTTTTATTTGCAAGGCAATGGCATCAATCTGCCCAACGGTTACTACCAGGCAACGCCCACAAACCTGGAATAAAAGGCGTGACGACACCCTCGCCTAGCCACATACCCCTCATGCCCACACCCAGCCGCAGGACCCTGCCAAGCCGATGAACATACACCGCCCATCGCGCACTGTGCCGGTCACATATGTACCCGCCGCCCTGTTGCTGGCGCTGTCCCTACTGGTCACCGTGTGCGCCGCCGCCGAGACCGTGCCCAACGCAGGAAGCTTGCTGCAAACCGTCCCTGCCCCGCAGCCGCAGACGACTGCTCCGCCAGCCGCTGCGATGCCCGCTATCCGCCCCAACTCGCAAGCGGCCATGCTCGACACCACGCCTTTGCTGGTGCGCCAGTTGCGCATCGAAGGCAATACGGTGTTTGACAGCGCCACACTGCAAGCGCTGCTGGCCTTTCTGGAAGGCCAGCGCATGAGCCTGCCCCAGATTGCCCAGGGCATTGAGGTCATCACCAGCTACTACCGGGCAGCGGGTTACCCGCTGGCGCGGGCCATCATCCCGGCCCAAACCATTGAAGACGGGGTGGTGCGCGTGCAGGTGATAGAGGCCAACTGGGGCCAGATTGATTTGCGTAACAACAGCGCTATCAACGATGCGGTTCTGATGCGCACGCTGTCGGGCTTGGTGCCGGGTAGCGTGATCCGTCTCGACGCACTGGAGCGCGCCACCTTGCTGCTGTCAGACCTGCCCGGTGCCAATCCAAGCGCATTATTGCGGGCAGGACAAGCGGTGGGAAGCTCGGACTTGGTCGTTGACGTGCAGCCCGGCACGGGCCTGAGCGTAGCCGTGAGCGCCGACAACTTCGGCAGCCGCTATGCAGGAGTAGCGCGCACCAACGCGAACCTGCAGTGGAACAACCCCTTGGGTCGCGGCGATACGCTGATCTTGAACACCCTGAACAGCGAAAGCGGCGGCATGAACTATGTGCGCGTGGCCTATGAGCTGCCGGTGTGGGCCCCGGGTGTCCTGGCTGGGGTGGACAGCTCGGACTTGCAGTACCGCCTGGGCGACACTGCGGCCAGTTTACTGGCATCAGGTAAGGCCACCACCAGCAGTGTGTGGCTGCGCAGGGCGCTGCTGCGCAGCCCACGCGCCAACCTCAATGCCCGGCTAAGCTTTACCCACAAAGTGTTGCAAGACCGCGTGGGCTCTACCGGGGCAAGAACGGACCGCAACAGCAGTGTGTGGGGCCTGGAGTTCAGCGGTGAGCGGCAAGACGAGTGGCTGGGCGGGGGCAAGAACGTGCTGGGCCTTGCGCTGTACGGTGGCCAACTGGGCTTTGACGACGCGGCAGCTGCGGCCCAAGACGCCAGTACCGCCAGGGCCGCAGGCAACTTTACCCGCGCAACATGGGCTTTGGCGCGCACCCAGCAGTTGGGTAACCGTGCGAGCGCGCTCGTCAATTTCAATGGGCAATGGGCACAGAAGAATTTGGACAACGAGCAAAAGTTCTTCATCGGCGGGGCCAACAGCGTGCGGGCCTACCGCTCAAGCGTGCTCTCGGGTGACAGCGGTGCGATTGCGAGCCTGGAGTTGCGCTACACACTGCCGCAGTTGGTGCAGCAGACGGGCAACTGGCAACTGGCAGCCTTTGTAGACACGGGCACCGTGCACATCAACAAAAGCCCTTGGAGCATCGGCAGCAATCAGGCCACGATCAGCGGCGCCGGCCTGGGGCTGAACTGGCAAGGCCCCAAGGGCTTGGCCGGACGCATCTTTATCGCCTCTTCTTTGGGGCAAGTGCCCAGTCAGCTCGCGGACTCCAAACCCACCCACACCAACGCCTGGGTGGAGCTGAGATGGGTTTTTGATTAGCCGGGCGAACGCAGCTCGATGAAGTCAAAATGCACTGCGCGTCGGTGCGGACTCTTGAGCCTCGACGAAAGCCTTTCGAAATTGAATTGGATCGGAAATACCAGGGATCGGCGCTTGCGAGCTTCCCCCGATTGATTCAGTGTTTCCCAAAATAGCAGCTCAAGAAACCCTCTACTTGGCGTACGATATTGCGTACACATATCACGTACACTTTAAACAACAGGAAAAACTGATGAACACACTATCTGCCAGCGAAGCCAGGGCCAATTTGTATCGTTTGATGGATGAGACCGCAAGCTCGCATGTGCCCGTGCTGATCTCGGGCAAGCGAAACAATGCCGTACTCGTTGCCGAGGAGGACTGGAGCGCCATACAAGAGACCTTGTACCTGCTTTCGGTGCCGGGTATGCGGGAGTCCATCAAGACTGGCATGTCTGAACCGCTGGACAACAGTGCCAAGGCATTGAATTGGTGACCTGGTCCGTCGTCTACGCTAAGCAGACGCTAAAAGACGCGAAAAAAGTCAAGGCAGGTGGGCTAAAAGACAAAGTCCAAGCCCTTTTGACTTTGCTTGAGAGCGATCCTTTCCAAAACCCGCCGCCGTTTGAAAAGCTGGTCGGCGACTTGTCTGGCGCTTATTCGCGACGCATCAACATCCAACATCGATTGGTGTACGAAGTGTTTGAAGAACAGCACACTGTTCGTGTTTTGCGGATGTGGACGCATTACGATTGAGTCTTCGCGGTATCAAAAAGTGGGGCAAAGCCAAGATGTAAGACTGGATTTTTTGCGCCTCGCACCAGAACTCGACGCCAAAGGTTAAAAACCATTCGCTATTAATTCAGTAGCTCTTCGCGCAAATAGATATTGGCCTAGGGGCCTACTTAATACCTTTAATGCCGCTAGAATCACGCATCTTAATCCAACCCACTCAACCTATAACAACACCATGTCTGCTGATCAAAACTCCCCCGCCAACACGGCCCTGACCCCGCTGCCAGCGGCTGAACGCTCTTTTGGTTTCAATGACCACGCCAGCCTGTGGCTGAGCCTGGGCGTGGGGCTGCTGGTGATGCAGATTGGCGCGTATCTTGTTCCTGCGGTCGGGCCGCAGCAGGCTTTGCTGGTGATTGTGTTGGGGTCGATCTTGGGTGCGGGCATGCTGGCGTGGACGGCCAAGCTGGGTTGCGACGCGGGTTTGTCGAGCTCAGGGCTGATGCATGCGGCTTACGGCTCGAGTTTTGCCAAATTGCCGGTGCTGCTGAACATTGCGCAACTGATCGGCTGGACAACGTTTGAGCTGGTGGTGATGCGCGACGGCACGGTGGCCATTGCCCGACAAGGCGGCGGCTATGCGGCCAGCTGGTGGCCTGTGCTGGCCACGCTGCTGTGGGGCGCGGTGCTGGTGGCGCTGATATCGGGCAGCATGACCCGCTTGGTGCGCAAGTTCATTGGCCGGTTTGGCCTGCCGCTGGTGATGGCGTCGCTGCTGTGGCTGACCTGGCAGTTTTTGGGCAAGGCCCAAGCGCAGGGGCTGAGCGAGATTTGGAACAAACCCGGCGCGGGCGGCATGAGCACCATGCAGGCGCTTGACCTGGTGATTGCCATGCCGATATCGTGGCTGCCGCTGGTAGCAGACTTTGCGCGGCACGGCCTGAGCGGGCGCAGCACACTGCGCGGTACTTGGCTGGGTTATGCGGTGGCCAATATCTGGTGCTATTCGCTGGGTGTGCTGATCGCCATCACCACCCCGAGCACTAACCTGGTTGCCGCACTGCTGCTGGCACAGGGCGGCCTGATTGCACTGGGCCTGATTTTGATCGACGAGGTGGACAACGCTTACGGTGACGTGTATTCAGGCGCTGTTGCGGGCCACAGTTTGAAGCCGAGCTGGTCTGTTCGCAAGATTGGCATGGGTTTTGCTGCCGTCTGCACGGCCCTGGCATTGGTGCTGCCCATGCATGCACTGGAGCCGTTTTTGCTGATGCTGAGCTCGGTGTTTATCCCGCTGTACGGGGTGATTTTGGCGCGGCTGGCCGGCAAAACCAATGTGGCGGCGCTGGTCACGGAGCGGCCTGTGAACTACAGCGCTGTGTTGATCTGGTTCAGTGGCGTGGTTTTTTACCATGCGATGGCAAACCTGGCGCCGGCCTGGGGCTCGGCTATTCCAACCCTGGTGCTGACCTTTGTGCTGGCAAAGCTGATGCGCGATTCAGCCCAAAAGCCTAAGCCACTAATGGCCTGAGCCGCATTGGCTGTGGCGCAAAGCCGTGGTTCAAGGGCCCGCCGCCCTGCCCGGTTTTAACGCTGGCACCGGCTGCCAGCGCGCCGCGCACATAGTGCCTGCCGGCTTCTACAGCGTCGACCAGCGAAAGCCCAAGTGCAAGGTGCGCAGCAATCGCCGATGACAGCGTACAACCTGTGCCGTGGGTGTTGGTGGTGGCAATGCGCGGGGCGCGCATCCAGTGCGGTGCAGCGCCAGCCATCTGCAGCAGGTCACTGACCACATCGCCAGCCAAATGGCCGCCTTTAATCAACACGGCTTTGGCGCCTTTGGCCAGCAGCTCCTGTGCTGCCGCTTTCATGTCGGCCTCGCTGGCGAGCGTGCGGCCCACCAGCAGTGAGGCTTCGTCCAGATTCGGCGTGATCAGCACCACCCGGCCGAACAGCTCGCGCACCAGCGCGGTAATGGCCGGGCTGTCGATCAACACCGCGCCGCTGGTTGCCACCATCACCGGGTCCAGCACCACATGCGGCAAGGCGTGCCGGTCAATTGCGCGGGCAACCACTTGCACAATGTCGGGGGAATGCAACATGCCAATCTTGACGGCGTCAACGCCAATGTCTTGCAGCACCGCATCAATCTGGTCGGTCAGCATGTCGGGCGGCACGCCATGAATGGCACGCACACCTGTCGTGTTTTGCGCCGTCAGCGCCGTGATGGCCGTCATGCCAAAGCAGCCGAGCGCGGAGAAGGTTTTCAGGTCAGCCTGAATGCCTGCGCCACCGCCGCTGTCAGAGCCGGCGATGGTGAGTAAACGGGGGTATTGAAATGCTGGCGTCGGCAGGGTCATAGCGCCCCATGTTACCCAGAAGGTTTACCGCGCCACGCCCAGCAGCCGGTCCAGCAGCTCGGGTTGCTCGCGCAGCTCTTTGGCTGTGCCTGAATGGACCACCGTGCCTCGGTCCAGCACCATGGCGCTGTCAGAGATTTTCAAAATCGCTTGCGGGTGCTGCTCAACAATGATGGCTGACAGGCCTTCTTCGCGGGTGATGCGGGCAATCGCCCTGAGCAGCTCTTCGACGATGATCGGGGCCAGGCCTTCGAGCGGCTCGTCCAGCAACAGCAGCTTGGGGTTCAGCACCAGAGCGCGGCCCACCGCCAGCATTTGCTGCTCACCACCTGACAACTGCGTGCCGAGGTTACCTTTGCGTTCAGCCAGACGCGGGAACAAACCATAGACACGCTCGGGCGTCCAGTTGCCGGGGCGAGCCACGGCAGTGAGGTTTTCATCGACTGTGAGTGACTTGAAAATATTGCGCTCTTGCGGCACCCAGCCAATACCAACCGCGGCCCGCTCGTGGGCGGGCAGCTTGTGCAAAGCCACCCCACTCAGGCTGATGCTGCCGCCATGCTGGCGTGTAGCACCTGCCAGGGTATTGATCAGCGTGGTTTTACCGGTGCCGTTGCGGCCCAGCAGCGCCAGCGTTTTGCCTTCGTCCAGCGCCAGGGAAATGTTGGTCAGGACCACCGCCTCGCCATAACCAGCGCTCAAGCCGTCCACCTTCAACAACTCAGTCATGATGGATGGCCCCCACGTTTGCCACTGCGTGTGCATCACTGCCCCCCAAGCGGGCTGCCCCGCCTTGGGGCGGCCCGGCGTCGTGTCCTTCCTCCCCATGCCCCAGATACACCGCCTTGACCTGCGGGTCATTGGCAATCTGCTCGGGGTCGCCTTCTGTCAGCACCGTGCCATTGACCAGCAC